>DASYJV010000329.1:0-5743 GCA_035996105.1 Candidatus Limnocylindrales bacterium
GGCCAGGGCAAGGCCGGCCTCTGGGCCCTCGACGAAGAGCTCGCCCATATGCGACAGGTCGAACAACCCGACCCGTTCGCGAACGGTCCGGTGTTCCTCGAAGATCGACCCGTACTGGACCGGCATCAGCCAGCCACCGAACTCGATGAGCCGCGCTCCGAGGGCGCGGTGGGCCTCGGTCAGGGGTGTCAGGTGGATGGGCGCCTCGAGCGCGTCGGTCACGACGCCGCCTCGGTCCGGGCGGTGTCGGATGCCTCGCGCGGCGCGGTGAGCAGCTCGGCGGCACGGGCGACCAGGGCGCGCTCGGTCTCGAACGTCAGCATCTTGGCGGCACCCTCGAACGAGACCCAGCGGACCTCGTCGAATTCATGATCGTGCTTCGCCAGGTCGCCTCCGACGGGCTTCATCAGGAAGTAGTGGACGGTCTTGTGGATGCGCGTCCCCGACTGGACGAACCAGTACTCGATCGAGTCGAGCGGGCCGGTGATGCTGACCTTGAGCCCGGTCTCCTCCTCGACCTCCCGGACCGCGGTCTGCTCGCGACTCTCGCCGTCGTTCGGGGTGCCCTTGGGGAGTGTCCAGGTCCGCCCGTCGCGCTCGCGCCGGCGACTGCCGACCACCAGCCAGGGCTGGCCCGCTTCATATCGAACGACGATCCCGCCGGCGGAGGTGGCGGTCGAGGTCCTCAGGCGGGCCACGGCGCCGACGCGGCGCCCGGGCGGCGGGGCGTGCCGGTGCGGCCGGACCTGGCCCATTCCATCGCGACGAGCGGACGCGGGCGACCGCTGCGGTGGCGCTTCGATACCGCGGGATGGATCGCTCGCCAGCTGGCCCGGAGTCGGGCGAGCGGCGCCACCTCGGGGCCGCGGAGGACGGTCGCCCGAACGCCCGGGGCGTGGAACGAGCCCGACGCGTGCAGGCCGAGACGGCGCTCTCGCACGCGGGTCGAGGGACGCACGAAGCGTGCAGCCGGGCGGGCCGCGTACTTGGCCGCGATGCTTCGGTCCATGGGTGGCTATGGTACCGGTTCAGACGGGGCTTGCAAGGCCGCAGCCAGCAGTTCGCGCATGGTCCGTGAGGCTGCCGGTGCCAGCGCGCCCCGCGCTTCGGCGAGATCGATCTCGCGGCCGGCCGCCGCCACGTACAGGTCGACCACCCCGGGGGCATGGTCGCGCAGGGTCGCGAGATGGGCCTCGAGCGTGCCGACGTCACCTCGCGTCATCGGCCCCGTCAACGCCGCGCGGATCCCGAGCGCGCGGGCGTTGCCCAGCGTCCCCTCGATGAGCGGGCCGTAGACCGCGAGCGACCCAGCTTCATCCAGCCCGGCCACCCGCCCGAGCTCGGCGATCGCATCGAGCAGCGCGATCAGCCCGCCTGCGGCCAGGACGGCGGCCGCGTGATAGGCGGCCTTCGAGCCGGGTGCGAGCCGGACCGGGTTGGCGCCGACCACCTCGGCCATCTCGGCCAGCATGGTGGCCAGCTGGTCGTCGCCCTCGATGGCGACGGTCGCGCCGTGGAGCGCCTCGACCGCCCGCTCGGTGTCGGCGAACGCGACCAGCGGATGGAACGTCCCGACCTGGGTCCCCGCCGCCATCGCCGGAGCGAGGACCTCGGCTCCGAGGGCACCGCTGGTATGGACCATCGCCTGGCCGCTGTACATCCGGAGCGAGGCAGCCAGCGGTGCGATCGCGTCGTCGGGGACGGCCAGGATGATCAGCTCGACCTCGTCGAGGATCGGTTCGGGGTCGGCGAAGACCCGGCTGACATCGACGAGGGAACGGAACCGCTCGCGTCGGCCGGCATCGCGACTGGCCACCGCGTGGATCGGCCAGCCGCCGCGGGAGAGGGCGACCGCCAACGCCGTTCCGACCGCGCCAGCGCCGACGATGCCGATCACCGGTGGCTCGCCAGGCGACGAGTGGCGGTGCGGGTGGGCGTGGTCCGGTTTCGCGTCGGTGTCGTGCGCATGTGAGCCCGGCGGCGCCGGATCGAGGTCGATGCCGGCCGCATCGAGGGCGGCTTCCTTCTCCGCTCGATCGCGTCCGGGGTCGTCACCCGGGAGGTTGCCCCAGGCCTTCAACGACGTCCCGGCGCGGCTGTCGGTCGAGCGCGGTACGCTTGCACCCACCGAGTGTACCCAGCCAGAGAGGACGGACACGTTTGGCACGGATCGACCCGTTCGACGCTCGGGCGTCGCTCGGCCAGGGGCTTCCGGACATCTACCGTCTGGATGCCGTCGCCGACCGGATCGACCTCGCGAGCCTGCCCGTCACGGTCAAGATCCTGCTCGAGAACCTGCTGCGCCATGCCGGCGGCCCCGGCGTCCGGCCCGAGGATGTCGAGACGCTCCTGGCCTGGCGTCCGGGCGGGGCCGCCGAGGCCGAGATCCCGTTCATGCCCGCTCGGGTCCTGCTCCAGGATTTCACCGGTGTCCCGGCGATCGTCGACCTCGCGGTCATGCGCGACGCCATGGCCGACCTGGGCGGTGATCCGGCCAGGGTCAACCCGCTCGTCCCGGCCGACCTCGTCATCGATCACTCGGTCCAGATCGACCGGTTCGGGACGCCCGGCGCCTTCGCCTTCAACGTCGAACGCGAGTACGAGCGCAATGGCGAGCGCTATCAGCTCCTGCGCTGGGCGCAGACCGCGTTCCGTGACCTGCGCGTGGTCCCGCCCGGCACCGGGATCATCCACCAGGTCAACCTCGAGTTCCTGGCGACGGTCGTCGCCGACCGTGTCGACCCCGACGGCAGCCGGATCGCCTTCCCGGACACCGTGGTCGGCACGGACTCGCATACGACCATGGTCAATGGACTCGGCGTCCTGGCCTATGGGGTCGGCGGGATCGAGGCGGAGGCGGTCCTGCTCGGCCAGCCGCTCTACCAGCCGATGCCCCATGTCGTCGGCGTCCGCCTCCGCGGCCAGCTCCCGCGTGGCTCGACCGCCACGGACCTCGTGCTGGTGGTGACCGAGATGCTCCGAGCCCACGGTGTCGTCGGCGCATTCGTCGAGTTCGCCGGCGACGGCCTGGACGGCCTCTCGCTGGCGGATCGGGCGACGATCAGCAACATGAGCCCCGAATTCGGCGCCACCTCGACCCTCTTCCCGATCGACGACGAGACGCTCACCTACCTGCGGCTGACCGGCCGGTCACCGGAGCGGCTCGAGCTGGTCGAGCGCTACGCGAAGGCGCAGGGGCTGTGGCGCGAACCGGGCGCCGGTCCCTCGTTCGACGAATCGCTCGAGCTCGACCTCGCAAGCATCGAGCCGTCGGTGGCCGGGCCGCGCCGTCCGCAGGACCGCGTGCCACTGACCGGCTTGCGCCAGAACTTCCGCTCGAACTTCCCCGATGGCCTCGAGGGCTCGGTGGCCAAGCTCGGCAGCGAGCAACCGATCCCGGGGAACGGCGACGTGGAGGAGGCCTCGGCTGGCTCGTTCCCGGCCTCGGACCCGCCGTCGTTCGTCTCCGCCGACGCCACGTCGCACGCATCGGCGCCGGCCGAGCCGGCCGTCGCGACGCTGGATCCCGACGAAGGTCGCCGCTATCGGTCGGTGAGCGTCGACGTCGCAGGGCGCTCGGTCGAGGTCGGCAGTGGATCGGTGGCGATCGCCGCCATCACGTCGTGCACCAATACCTCGAACCCGACCGTGATGGTGGGCGCCGGGCTGCTTGCCCGCAACGCCGTCGCCCGCGGGCTCCAGGTCTCGCCGACGGTCAAGACCTCGCTCGCCCCCGGGTCGCGCGTGGTCACCGCGTATCTCGAGGCCGCCGGCCTGATGGACCCGCTCGAGACGCTCGGCTTCGCGCTGGCCGGCTACGGCTGCACGACCTGCATCGGCAACTCGGGTCCGCTCGATGAGGCGGTCGCCGGGGCGATCGAGGCCAACGATCTGGTCGTCGCCGCGGTGCTGTCCGGCAACCGGAACTTCGAGGGCCGGATCCATCCCCTGGCGCGGGCCAGCTATCTCGCCTCGCCGCCGCTGGTGGTCGCGTTCGCGCTGGCCGGTCGGGTCGACATCGACCTGACCAGCGAACCACTTGGGACCGACACCGATGGGCAGCCCGTCTTCCTGGCCGACATCTGGCCGAACCCCGATGAGATCCGGGCGGTGATCGCCGACTCGATCGACCCGGAGCTCTTCCGGCGGACGTACGCGACCGTCTTCGAGGGCGACGACCGCTGGCGTGCGCTCCCGATCCCTTCGGGCGACCGGTACGCCTGGCAGCCGGATTCGACCTATATCGCCAAGCCGCCCTACTTCGAGGGCCTGTCGGTCGAGCCGCGGCCGGTCGGCGCCATCGTCGGGGCGCGGGTGCTGGCGGTCCTCGGCGATTCGGTGACCACGGACCACATCTCGCCGGCGGGATCGATCGCGCCCGCCTCACCGGCTGGTCGCTGGCTCCAGGAGCACGGGGTTGGCCCGCTCGACTTCAACTCGTACGGGGCGCGGCGGGGTCACCACGAGGTGATGGTGCGTGGGACCTTTGCCAACATCCGCCTGCGCAACCGCCTGGTCGAGGGGAAGGAGGGGCCGTACACGCTCCATCTCCCTGATGGCGAGGAAGGCTTCATCTACGACGTGGCGATGCGCTACGTGGCCGCGGGCGTGCCCCTGGCGGTCATCGCCGGCCGCGAGTACGGCTCGGGCTCCTCGCGCGACTGGGCGGCCAAGGGTCCGGCGCTGCTTGGCGTCAAGCTGGTCATCGCCGAGAGCTTCGAACGGATCCACCGCTCCAACCTCGTCGGGATGGGCATCCTCCCGCTCCAGTTCAAGCCGGGCGAAACCCCGAGCTCGCTCGGACTGACCGGGCGCGAAACCCTGTCGGTGACCGGCATGGAGGATGGCCCGACACCGCGCCAGACGGTGACCGTCGTGGCTCGTGCGGACGACGGTTCGGAGCGCCGGTTCGACACGATCGCGCGACTGGATGGTCCGATCGACGTGGAGTACTACCTCGCCGGCGGGATCCTGTCGGCCGTCCTGCGCCGGCTCGCGACCGAGGCCTAGCGCCTCAGGGCGCGAAGAAGCCCTCGGGGGAGGAACCGAGGGCTTCGTTCGCGGAGGAGCAGATCCGTTCCACGCGGGGTTCGTTGGTCCTATGACGCCGCTGTCGCGGCGAACGTGACGTCGCCGGTATTTCCGGGTCCGAGCCGGGTACCACGAGGTGGCCTGAACGGCGCCGCCATCCGAGATCGGTGTGGTGGGCGATACTGGATTCGAACCAGTGACCTCACGGATGTGAACCGTGCGCTCTAACCGACTGAGCCAATCGCCCGAGGACGCCGCCATTCGGCGCAGGTGCCGAACGGGACGAGCCGATCATACCTTCAGGCCGGGCCAGCGGGCAACGATCGTCTCCGGGTCGACGCCTTCGATGACCACCAGCTTCTGACGGCTCGAGCCGCCGGCCACGATGCGGACGTCGCGGCGCGCGATCCCGAGCTCGTCCGCGAGCAGCCGGATCAGCGACGCGTTCGCGGCACCTTCCACCGCGGGAGCCATGACCCGGACCCTGAGCACACCGTCCGGCGCGTCCTCGACGCGTTCGACCGCAGAGCGCGGGGTGACACGGACGGCGAAGCGGACGTTGGGGAAGCTCAAGACCTCAGGGGGCGCCGGAGGAGGCCGAGGGCGGCTCGACTCATGGACCCGAGTCTACCAGCCGAGCCGAGGTCGGCCGATCCGCGGGGTGCTCGTGGCGCAGGTCGTCCCCCGGCTCGTCGGCCTGGCGCTCCCCGAA
>DASYJV010000330.1:0-1955 GCA_035996105.1 Candidatus Limnocylindrales bacterium
GGTCAGGATCAGCCGTCCGCCCCAGCCGAGCCGCTCGAGCATCCGCCGGGCGAGGCCACCGACGACCGCGAGGCGATCAGGGTCGATATCGAGCAGCACGAGCTCATCGATCGGCACCCGGTCGTCCCGGCGCGCGAAGCCCTCGACGAGCTCCGGCGTATACGTGCTGCCACCGCCGACGACGGCCACCTTCACGCCCATCGCGTGTCCTCCGGTGGGGGACTTGACACCATTGCTTATAACGTTATCAGCAATCCGAGCGCCCGCAAGACCCCGATCCGTCCCGATCCATCCCGGAGGTCCAGCCCCGCCGATGGCGCGCTTCAGACTCGAGCTCGGCCCGATCCCGCTCCATCATCAGGTCTATCTCGATCTGAAGGCCGCCCTCGACGCGGCGGAATGGCGCCCCGGCGACCGGCTCCCGACCGAGCGCGAGCTCGCCGCTCGCTATGGCTGCAGCCTGATCACCATCCGGCGCGCGATGAGCGAGCTGGTCCGCGAAGGCCGGCTCGAGCGGACTCGCGGCCGCGGGACGTTCGTCCTCGCACCTCGGATCGACGTCGATTTCGCCGGTTCCCTGAGCTTCACCGAGGAGATGCAGACGCGCGGTCTCGACCCGGAGACCCGGCTGGTCGGTTCGCGGCCAGAGGCGGCCGGCCAGGCCGTCGCGACGGCGCTCGGGCTCGAGCTCGGCTCGCCGACCCTCTACCTGGAGCGGCTTCGGCTGGCCGATGGCGAGCCGCTCCTGCTCGAGCAGGTCCACCTCCCGGCCGAACGATTCCCGGGCCTGCTCGCCAGCGACCTCGAGCACGGCTCGCTCTATGACCTCCTGACCGAGCGCTACGGGGTGCGCGTCGCGAAGGCGCGAGAGGCGCTCGAGCCGGTCCTCCTTCGGGCGCGGGAGGCACGGCTCCTCGGCCGCCGGCCAGGGTCCGCCGCCCTGCTCATCGAAGGCATCGCGTCGAGCGCGGAGGGGATCCCGATCGAGTTCGGCCGGACCTTCGTCCGGGGAGATCGGACGCGCTATTACGTCGAACGCGTCGTCGTACGGCCGCGCTGGACGCGGTCGGCGAGCAAGCAGGAGGAGGAGCGTGATCATGCGACGGCGAGCAGCCCGACCGGAACCGGTCAGCCACGGGACGATGGAGTTGGATAGGAAGGTCGCACGCCTGGGTGCCCTGATGACGGTCATCGCGCTGGTCGTCGGCGCATGCGGTTCGAGCACGACGAGCCCGGCAGCCTCGACTGGCTCCGCGACTTCGACACCGGCGGGATCGTCGGACAGCGGCGCCTCCGCAGGGCCCTCGGGCTCCGCCGGACCGACGCCCATCGCGGTCGCGAACTCCACGGGCAAGCCCGGCGACGTCGAGGTCCGCTGGTACTGCTGCCTGGGCCAGGGTGATGCACCCGAGCTCGTGAGCGAGGAGCAGAAGGTCACCGAACAGTTCAACGCATCCCATCCCGGGATCCACCTCACCTTCGAGGCCTATCCCTACCAGGGCGCCCGCGACGCGATGGCGGTCCAGATCGGATCGGGCAGTGGCCCCGACATCGTGGGGCCGGTCGGGATCGGTGGCGCCAACGCCTTCCATGGCCAGTGGCTGGACCTCCAGCCGCTCATCGACAAGTCGCACTACGACATGTCGCAGTTCCCGGCCAGCACGGTCGCGCTCTACAAGGTCGGCGGCGAAGGCCAGGTCGGGATCCCGTTCGCGGTCTATCCCTCGGCGCTCTTCTACCGGGCCAGCCTGTTCAAGGAGGCTGGCCTCAAGGAGCCGCCCCACCAGTGGAACGCGACCTACACGATGCCCGACGGATCGGTGGTCCCGTGGGACTACGACACCGCCCGGAAGCTGGCATTGCTGCTGACCGTCGACAAGCAGGGCAAGGACGCGACACAGGCCGGCTTCGATCCGCAGAACATCGTCCAGTGGGGCTTCGAACCCCAGCGCGAC
>DASYJV010000331.1:0-2597 GCA_035996105.1 Candidatus Limnocylindrales bacterium
GCCCGACGACGAACCGCAGCTCCGCTGTCGTCGAGCACATCCCGGGCGGCGCCATCGTGGCCTCCTCCACCAACGACTTCGGCAAGACGCTCAAGCAGGCGCTCGACCTCTACCGCTCGGAGCCGGCCATCAAGCCGACCATCGACCAGCTCGATCAGGCGCTCGGTCTGGTGGGCGGCGAGGATGGCGCATTCGGCTGGGCCGGTGACACGGCCATCGTCGTCAACGTCGCTGATGGGGTCCCCGAAGGCGGGCTCATCGTGGCGCCGACGGACAAGACCGCCGCGGAGCACCTGCTCACCTCGCTACGGGCGTTCATCGCGCTGGGCGGTGCGCAGGCCGGCCTCACCGTTCGGGACGAGACCTACAATGGCTCCACGATCACGGTCGTCGAGCTGGCGGACGCGTCCAAGCTGCTCGGCGGATCGCTCCCGACCGGGAGCGGTCTGACGTTGCCCACCGTTCATCTCGCGATCGCCTATGCCGTGAGCGGCGACATCGTCGTGATCGGGAGTGGCTCGGATTTCGTCAAGCACGTGCTCGATACGACCAAGGCCACATCGTTGGCCTCCAACGAACGCTATGCGAAGCTCGTGGCCCGTGCCGGCACTGGCGCGGCGACGGCATTCGTCGACGTCACCGCCATCCGCGGCCTCATCGAGAAGGCCGTCGCGGCCCAGGCAGATCCCGCCGCGCTGGCGAGATATGAGAAGGACATCAAGCCCTTCCTCACCCCGTTCGACGCGCTCGTCGCGTCGAGCTCGGTGACTGGCGACGGGAATCGGTCGGTCATCTACATCACCGTGAAATAGGAGGAACCGGATCACCCATGGCAGTTCGTATCAGGCTCACGCGCGTCGGCGCACACAAGCAACCGACCTATCGAGTGGTCGTCGCCGACGGGCGCAGCGCCCGGGACGGGCGTTCACTCGAGACGCTCGGCCACTACAACCCCAGGGCCGAGCCGACCGAGTTCGTGGTCGACGCCGACCGGGCGAAGGCCTGGCTGGCAAAGGGTGCCCAGCCGTCGGACACCGTCCAGCGGCTCTTCCGACAGGCGGGCATCCTGCCCGCCGCCAAGTAGAGGTCGCGACGATGGCAGCCAAGGACCTGGTCGAATACGTCGCGAAGTCGCTGGTCGACGATCCCGACGCCGTCACCGTCGATGTCGTCGAGGAGGACGGCGCGACCGTGATCGAGCTCCACGTCGCCGAGGACGACATGGGCAAGGTCATCGGGCGCAACGGCAGCGTCGCCAAGGCGCTGCGGACCCTGCTCAAGGTGACCGCGGCCCGGGACGGGGAGCCCGTCCAGCTCGAGATCCTCTGAGCAACGACGAACGCCTCGTGGTCGCCCTCGTCCGGGGCGTCCACGGGCTGCACGGCGCCGTCCGGGTGGAGGTCCTGACCGACCGACCCGAGGATCGCTTCGTGGCCGGCGCGGTCCTCTTTCGCGAGGACGAGGAGCAGGAGCTCACGATCGCCACCGCCGACGCGGTCGTCGACGGTCCCGGTTGGCGGATCCGATTCCGTGAGATCACCACACGGGACGGCGCTGACGCGCTCCGCGGCGCATATCTCGAAGCGGTCGTGCGGCCGGAGCAGGATCAGGCCCGCGGGTCGTACTACTGGCACGAGGTCATCGGCTGCGCGGTCCGTGGCATCGATGGCGCCGAGCTCGGGACCGTGAAGGACATCTATCGCATCGGCGAGACCGAGGTCTTCACCGTCGCCGGCGGCGCGTACGGCAGCTTCGACCTGCCCGCCGTGCGCGCGTTCATCCGGGTCTTCGCGCCGCGTCGTGGCGAGATCGTGGTGGACGCCGAGTCGCTCGATCTGCGCCCCCGGGCGCCGCGCGAAGCCGATCCCGATCGACCCCGCGCGCCTCGGCGGCGAACGCGAAAGCCGTCGGCCCGCGGCGCGGCGCCTGAACCGCCTGGACCGGATGGCTCCGTCGCGCCGGACCCACCCGCAGCCGACGCATGACCCTCGAGATCGACGTCCTGACGCTCTTTCCCGCGATGATGGAAGGCCCCCTGACGCAGAGCATCCCGGGCCGGATCCAAGAGCAGGGGCTGGCCTCGGTGCGCATCCGCGACCTGCGCGATTGGGGGCTCGGTCGGCACCGGTCGGTCGACGACGCGCCCTACGGCGGGGGAGCGGGGATGATCCTGCGCCCCGAACCCGTCGCGGCCGCGCTCGACGCCCTGCGTCGCCCCGAGTCGCTGGCGATCCTGCTCGACCCCACCGGCGAGGTCTTCCGCCAGACGGGCGCGGCCGACCTTGCGACGCGGTCGCATCTCATCTTCGTCTGCCCGCGGTATGAGGGGGTCGATGAACGGATCCGCTCGCTGGTGGACCTCGAGCTCTCGATCGGGGATTACGTCCTGACGGGCGGCGAGCTGGCGGCGCTGGTCGTGATCGACGCCGTCATCCGGCTCCTGCCGGGCGCTATCGAGGCGGCCTCGACTGCCGAGGAGTCGTTCGCCGACGGCCTGCTCGAGTACCCCCAGTACACCCGCCCCGCGGTCTTTCGCGGGATGGATGTGCCGGCGATCCTGACGTCGGGCGACCACGGAGCGGTCGCCCGCTGGCGGC
>DASYJV010000332.1:0-1534 GCA_035996105.1 Candidatus Limnocylindrales bacterium
GGCCTGCGCCGCCACGGCGTCGATCCCGGCCTGCGCTGCCACGGCGTCGATCCCGGCCTGCGCCGCCACGGCGTCGATCCCGGCCTGCGCCGCCACGGCGTCGGCCATTGTGGTCCACAGGTGTTCGGGCGAGATGTGGCCCATGCGGGGGTGGACAACCGACGCTGTTGCCTCCAGGCATCGACAGCTGGCAGCGGACCCGATGGTACGCAGACGCGCGTCAGCCCGTCGTCCAGGGCCGGAGCTTCTCGGGGTTGCGTACTGCCCAGATGTGCTTGATCCGGTCGCCTGCGACGTCGAACGCCATCACCACCACGGTGACGCCGTCTTGTTGAGCCACCAGACCGGGCTGACCGTTGACCGTACGCTCCAGGATCGTCAGGTTGGGTGCCCTGCCGGCGATATCGACGAGGACGCGCGCGATCTGCTCGCCGCCTTCGATCGGGCGGAGCTCGGCGCTGGCGAGGCCGCCGCCGTCGGCGATCGTCGTGGCGTCGGGGTCGAGGAGGCCGATGAGGGCGTCGATGTCCTTGGCTTCCCACGCCTGCTTGAAGTCCCTGACGATGCCGGCGCGCTGGGCGGTCGGAGTCGCGGGAGCCCGCGACGTGCGAATGCGGCGGCGGGCCGACGAGGCCAGCTGGCGACATGCCGCCGGCGTACGGCCGACTATGTCTGCGACTTCGGCGAAGGAGTAGCGGAAGACGTCGTGAAGGATGAAGGCGACACGCTCGGCCGGGGTCATCGCCTCGAGCACGACGAGGAAGGCCATGTTGATCGACTCGTCGAGGGTGACCCGGTCAGCGGGGTCGGCGGGGTCGGCGGTGGTGCTCGACCGCCCGCTGATCCACTCGGTGCGATCGGGCAGCGGCTCCGGGATCCATTCGCCCACATAGCTCTCCCGCCGGGCCCGTGCCGAGCCGAGCAGGTCGAGGCAGATGCGACTGGCGACCTTCGTCAGCCAGGCGCCGGGGGAGTCGATGGCCTCCCGCTGCGGTTGAGACATGGCGTACCAGCGGGCGTACGTCTCCTGTACGACGTCCTCAGCATCGCCCAGCGAGCCGAGGAGTCGGTACGCGAGATTCATCAGCTGACGCCGCTCGCTCATGATCGCGCTCAGGCTCGGATCGAGCGGGCCGTTTCCTGGCTCGGATCGGGTGGTCATGGCTTCGCCGACTCCCTTGGTCGCAGCTGCACTCATCAGTCCGACGAAACATCGCACCGAAATGTGAGGTTGGGCCGTCGCCTCACATTCCGCCGGGTTGTGTCGTCGTACTGCTGAGACGAACACCATCCCGCGAACAGGAGCTCAGCGACATCATGACCGACCACCCTGCCAGGAGATCCTCATGAACATTGCTCTGTGGATTGTCGCGGCCCTGATCGCCGTAACCTTCCTGGCCAGCGGCGCCACGAAGCTTGCCCAGTCCAAGGAGGAGCTGGCCGCCTCCGGCATGCCGGTCGTCGAAGACTTCAGCGCCGGCGCAGTCAAGGCGATCGGCATCCTCGAGGTCCTGGCCGCGGTGGGACTGATCCT
>DASYJV010000333.1:0-1778 GCA_035996105.1 Candidatus Limnocylindrales bacterium
ACCCCGATTGCTGCTCAACTCGGCGAGCCCCTCGCACCGGGATGGGCTGGCGAACGCCTCGGGCCTGGTCGGCAAGCGGCTGATGATGCATCCCTTCGCCAACGTCGCCGGGCTCTTCGACGAGCCGCTGACGAGCTGGCAGGGCCAGTTCGGGGATCTCATCGAGTCACTCGAGTTCTACGAGACCGACGAGAAGCGTGGGTTCGTCCGCGGCGCGCGATGGGGCCTGGCGCCCACCGGCGGCCCGATCAACACGGCGCTCCCGAGCCGTGCCGGTGAGCAGATCTGGGGGGCCGACCACCATACCCACGTCAAGAGCCACCTCGGCCACGGGGCGAACTGGGGGCTGTTTGCCGAGGACCTCCCCGACGAGGCGAACCACATCACGCTCTCGCCGACGGTCACCGACTCGTCGGGCATCGCGGCGCCCGAGATCCATTACCGGATGTCCGACAACTCGCGCCGGATGCTCGACTTCCACATCGAGCGGGCCAGGGAGTCGATGGAGGCGGCGGGCGCGTACAAGATCGAGGTCGACCGGCTGATGCGCTATTCGGGCTGGCACCTCCTTGGCACCGCCCGGATGGGCGACGACCCGAAACGCTCGGTGCTCGACCGCTGGAACCGCGCCCACGATGTCGCCAACCTGTACGTCGTCGACGGTTCGTGCTTCGTCACGTCGTCGGGGGTGAACCCGACGTCGACCATCGTGGCCATCGCCCTGCGCGCCGCCGACCACATGATCGAGACCCGCTTCGAGCAGCAGGTGCCGGGATGACCGTCGAACGGCGCCCGCCGACGACCCCTTCCGACCCGCTCGCCAGCGTCGTTGCCGATGAACGCGCGACCCTCGGCGCGATCGCCGACCGGCTCATCCCCGCTGCGCACGGGATGCCGTCGGCGGCCGACGTGCTCGGCGATGATCGCCTGCGGTTCGTGCTGAACGCGCGACCCGACCTGCTCGCGCCGCTTCGAGCGGCGCTGCGGCCCGAGCTCGGCGACGACGTCCAGGGACGGCTCGATGCCCTCGGCCGGGACGAACCGGCGATGCTCGGCGCCCTCCAGCTGGTCATCGTGGCCGGCTATTACACCGACCGGGGTGTCCGGGACGGCATCGGGTATCCGGGCCAGATGGCGCTCGACCTGCGGTCCTGGGAGTACCCGGCCTATCTCGAGGAAGGGCTCATCGATGCCGTGCTCGCTCGCGGGCAAGTGTGGCGGGACCCGGCGACGGGGGAACGGGCCGTCACCTCGGAGACGCCGCGGACCTACGCGGAGCGCTGGACGACAGGCGCCGGGACGCCGGAAGGAGACGACGATGGCCGCGATCGCACCTGACACGACGGAGTCCCCGGCGTCGGGCTGGCTGGGCACCTTCGTCGAGACCTGGGAGCCGGGCACGGGCGCCCCGATCGAGGACCGCGAGCCGGCGACGGGTCGACTCATCGCGACGGTCCGGGGCTCGACGGTCGAGGACGTCCGGCGGGCTGCTGCCGCGGCGGCCGCCGCGCAACCGGCCTGGGCCGCGACGAGCTACCAGGAGCGCGCCCGGGTCATGCGCAAGGCGGCCGAGATCTACGAGGCGCACCGCGAGGAGTTCGGGACCTGGACCCAGCGTGAGACCGGTGCCTCGCACAGCAAGATGCATCACGAATCGACCTTCGCCTACCACGAGATCCTCAACGCCGCGACGCTGCCCTCGCAGCCGTATGGCTCGCTCATGCCGTCCGCCGTCAAGGGTCGGCTGTCGATGGTCCGCCGGGTCCCGGCCGGTGTCA
>DASYJV010000334.1:0-4781 GCA_035996105.1 Candidatus Limnocylindrales bacterium
GACAAGCCGGACGTCCGTTTCGGGATGGAGCTGGTCGACCTCGCGCCTGCGCTCGTTGACGCGGATGGCGTCGGCGCCTCGGGCTTCGGCGTCTTCGATTCGGCGCTCGCGGCTGGCGGTCGGGTCAAGGCGATCGTGGCGCCCGGGATGGCCGGGATCACCCGTCGCGAGATCGATGAGCTGACCGACCGGGCCCGCCGATTCGGCGCCAAGGGCCTCGCCTATCTCGCCCTCGAAGCGGGCGGCGAGATCAAGAGCCCGATCGCGAAGTTCCTCACCTCCGAGACCCAGCGGGCGATCATCGACGGCACGAAGGCGGGCGAGGGCGACCTCATCCTCATCGTCGCCGACACCCCCGACGTGACGGCCGATGTCCTCGGCCGGCTACGGGTCGAGCTTGGCGACCGCCTCGGGCTGGCCGACCCGAACGTGCTGTCCTATGTCTGGATCGACCGCTTCCCGATGTACCAATGGGATGTCGAGCTCGAACGCTGGCACGCCACCCACAACCCGTTCAGCGGGGTCCTCCCCGAGGATGAGGAGCTCCTCGTGACCGCCTCCGGCGATCCGGCCCGGCCGTCACCCGACGACCCGGCCGGCCGCGCCCGGGCGCTCCAGTACGACCTCGCGCTCAACGGCTGGGAGCTGGGCGGCGGATCGATCCGGATCCATCGCCGGGAGCTCCTCGAGCGCTCGTTCCTGCTCCAGGGTCACTCGCTGGAGGCGATGCACGAGAAGTTCGGGGCGGTCCTCGATGCCTTCGACTACGGCGCGCCGCCGCACGGCGGGATCGCGCTCGGCATCGACCGCTGGGCGGCGCTGCTCGCGCAGCAGACGAACATCCGCGAGGTGATGGCCTTCCCCAAGACCCAGTCGGGGACGGATCCGATGCTGGAAGCGCCGTCGCCGCCGGAGCCCGGGCAGTACGAGGAGCTCGGGCTCAGGTTCGTCGGTATCAAGGACGGGCTGCCCGCCGTCGAGCCCTCCACCTGAGCGCGGGGCTCGGGCCGCTCGACTGGTTCGCCGAGCGGCCACGGCTCGCCGCCCTGCTGGGCGCGACGTGCATCGCGTTCTCGGGCGTCTTCTTCCTCTTCGCCGCGGTCTCGCCGTCCACCGGGACCTTCTATCGGGCGGTCTTCGGATTGCCGGTGCTGGTCGTCGTCGCGCTGGCGGAGCGGCGTCGCTACGGCCCGCTTCCGCGCGACACGATCCGCCTGGCCGCGATCGCCGGCGTCTTCTTCACCGGCGACCTGATGTTCTGGCATCACGCCATCGGGGCGGTCGGGGCGGGTCTCGCCACTGTCCTGGGCAACCTCCAGGTCATCATCGTCGGGTTCTTCGCCTGGCTCCTGCTGGGGGAGCGGCCGTCGCGCGCGACGCTCCTGGCCCTCCCGATCGTGCTGCTGGGGGTCGTCCTCATCTCCGGCGTCGTTGGTGGCGGGGCCTACGGGGCGGACCCGCTGCTCGGCGTGATCCTGGGCGTCGCCACGGCCATCTGCTACTCGGCATATCTCCTGATCATCCGGCGCGGCGGCCGCGACCCGAGGCGGCCTGCTGGTCCGGTGGTCGTCGCCACGGTCGTGGTGGCGCTGACCACGCTCGTCGTCGGGGGCGGGATGGGCGATCTCGACCTGACCCCACCACTGCACAGCCTGTTCTGGCTGGTGCTGCTCGGCGTCAGCGCGCAGTCGGCCGGCTATCTCCTGATCTCGATCTCGTTGCCCCGCCTGCCGGCCATCATCACCTCGGTCATCCTGCTGACCCAGCCCGTGATGTCGATCGGGCTGGCGATCGTCCTGCTCAAGGAGACGCCGTCCGCGATCCAGCTTCTCGGGGTCGGTCTGGTCATCGGCGGGATCGCGGGGGCGACCGTGCCACTGGCCCGGTTGCGCGACGGGTTGCAACGGGCGCGGTCGGCACCGACCAGCGACTGAGGCCCGGCGTTCCGCGGCGGGGGACGCGCCGCCATCGGGTCGCCTGTGACTAATGGTCCCTAGTCCGTTCGATGTGGCGCGGTCATGGTCTGGCTGAGATGCGCACCGTCCGCCGCCACATCCTGCCCACTGAGAGGCGATCGCTGGACCAACGTGATGGGGCGGCCCGGACCGTCGAGCTTCGACGAGCCCTCCGCACCGGCACGCTCACGGTCGGCATCATCCTCGTGGCGACCGGGTTCCTGCTCGCGGCGCGCTATCCGCTCCGGGCCGCGCCGTTCTTCTTCCTGTGGACCTCGGGGGCGGTCGCCTGCTTTGCGTTGTACGCCGCCGCCGGCCGCGCGTCGCCGCGGTTCATCCTGCCGCTCACGATCGTGTTCACGGTCATCCCGGCCACGCTCCTGCTCGGGACGGCCGTCGAGCCGGGGACCCTCCTCGCGATGGCCAGTGGGTTCACGATGCTCCCCGTCGCCGTGCCATTGTTCATGGCGTGGACTCGTCGGGTCCGGACGGCCTGGCTACTGGGCTACGCCGGGGTCTCCGGGGGCATCACGATCGTCACCGGGCTCGGCCACCTCGACACCGTCCAGCGAGTGGACCTCGCCACCAACGTCGTCATCGCGGTGTTCATCGGCTGGCTCGGGGGCGAATTGCTCGAGCGTATGCGGGAGCGGACCGTCGAGCAGGAGATCGAGCTCCGACGGCTCAACCTGGAGCTCCAGATCCGGGCGACGACCGACGCGCTGACCGGTCTCGCGAACCGGCGCCAGCTCGATACCGACCTCCAGATCATGAGCACGTCCCGCCTCGGCGGTGCCGGTTCGTGCGCGTTCATCATGCTCGACCTCGATCGCTTCAAGCGACTCAACGATGAACTCGGCCACGCAGCAGGTGATGCGGCGCTGCGCCAGGTGTCGGCCGAGCTCACCCGGGTCATCCGGTCTCGCGATACCAGCTACCGATACGGCGGTGAGGAGTTCCTCGTGATCATGCCCGACGCGTCACTCGACGCCGCGACGGCCGCTGCGGAGCGCATCCGCATGGCGATCGCCGGGCTGCGGATCGCGGCCGGGGCCGGGCCTGACGCCGGCCACCTGACGATCAGCGGCGGTGTCGCGTTCTCGCTCAACGCGCGTGACCATTGGGAAGAGGTGTTGGCGGCGGCCGACGCGGCACTCTACCGAGCCAAGGCTGCCGGGCGCGACCACGTGTGCGTCGCGCCGGCGGTCGTCCATGAGCGCCCGGCCGGCCGCCAACCGGATCGTCGTGGGCCGGCCGGGTCCGAGCCGGCGATCCTGCCACAGCGCCTCGGGCGCGTCGATCGAGCCGGCTGAACCCGGCTCAGGGTTCGGGCAGCCCCGCCTCGGCCGCGACATCGGCGCCCCACTCGTGGGTGTGGCCGGCCGGTGGATCGGGCGGGCCTTCGTAGCGGGGCAGGTCCTCGGGCGCGGTGTCGGCCCCGTAGATCACGCCCGGGTCTCCGACCTCGACGATCTGGCTCGCGATGGCCGCCGCGAGGTCTTCGATGATCTGGGGCGGCATCCGGTCGGGCGCGATCGACCGCAAGGCCTCGAGGTGCTCGATCGGGAGCAGGACCGGCCAACCGGGGTCACCCTGCCAGGCCGGACGGAGCATCGTGCCCGCGTCCGTGCCGTGCGCCTCGATGAGCGAGGTGATGGTCTCCGGGCCGACCCAGGTCATCCCCGCGGGCCACAGCAGGACGCCCGAGGTGTCATGCACCTCCGCCAGCGCGAGCTCGGCGCCACGGACCATCTGGCCAGCCGGACCGGCTTCGGGCTGGGCAGGCGAGCCATAGACCGCTTCGGAGCCCACGAGTGCCGCCTTGACCACGCCGTCGGGGTCAGGCGAGACGACGATGATCGGGAGGGCGCCGCCGGACCAGCCCAGATCCGTCAGCCGCCGCACCCGTGGCTGGCCCAGCGTGTCCGCGATGGAGCCCTCGGCGGTGGCCGACAGGATGACGGCCGCGACGGTCATGCTCCGCCGCCGCAGCGGTTCGATGCCTGCTCCGGCCGGTCCGATCGACTCACGAGGGAAGCATAGGGGCGTCCGTTGGGCAAGGTCCACCATCCGTGGGACAATCGGGCGTCCCATTCGACTTGGAGCAGCGCCCACCCGTGCCCGACGACCAGAACCACAACCCCGCCCAGGCGGTCCGTGCCGACCTCCGCAACGTCGCGATCGTCGCGCACGTGGACCATGGCAAGACCACCCTCGTTGACGCCATGCTCCGCCAGACCGGCGCCTTCCGCTCGAACCAGGCGGTCGTCGATCGGGTCATGGATTCGGGCGACCTGGAGCGCGAGAAGGGGATCACGATCCTCGCCAAGCAGACGACCGTCGATCACGCCGGCGTCCGCCTCAACATCGTCGACACTCCCGGTCATGCCGACTTCGGTGGCGAGGTCGAGCGGTCACTGCTCATGGTCGATTCGGTGCTCCTGCTCGTGGATGCGGCCGAAGGTCCGCTGCCGCAGACCCGCTACGTCCTCCAGAAGGCGATGGCGCGGCGGCTCCCGGTCGTGGTGGCCATCAACAAGATCGACCGCGGCGACGCGCGCCCGGAGGTGGTCCTCGACGACATCTACGAGCTGTTCATGGATCTCGGCGCCGACGCCCACCAGATCGAGTTCCCGATCGTCTACACCAACGCCAAGGCGGGCACCGCGACTCGCGACCTGACCGAACCGGGGACGGACCTGGGCCCGCTACTCGATCTGCTCATCGAGGTCACGCCGCCGGTCACCTACACGCCCGGCCACCCGCTCCAGCTCCTGGTCACCAACCTGTCGGCCAACGAGTACGTCGGTCGGATGGCCGTCGGCC
>DASYJV010000335.1:0-3886 GCA_035996105.1 Candidatus Limnocylindrales bacterium
CTGTCTCACCCGCCGCGGTCGAGATCGCCAAGCACCGGGGCGATCGTTTCGATCGACTCGACGGTGATCGGGTCGAGCACGAGCTGGACCTCGGCGATGCCTTCCCGGGCGAAGGCCCTGAGGGTCTCGGCCAGCTGCGCCGGGTCCCCGTTGCTCGCCTCGATCGGTTGGTTCGCCGTCTTCCCCTGGACCCGCCCGGCTCCATCCGGGAGCGCGACGAGCAGCGCGACGGTCCGGGCGACCTCGGCAGGGTCACGGCCGACATCGCGGCAGGCCCCGTCGACCGTGGCACGGAGGGCCGGGACGCCCTCGGGACGGTTGTCGATGCCGTTGAACCAGGTGTTCCACGAGTCGACATAGGGCATCGTCATCCGGAGCATGCGTGGGCCGTTCGAGCCGACCATCAGCGGCGGGCCCGCCGGTCGCGGTCCGCGCGGGAGGAGCTCGCAGTCGCGGGCCTGGTACCAGCGGCCATCGAAATCGATCGCGCCCTCACGCAGGAGTGTCCGGATGATCGTGAACGCCTCCTCGAAGCGGTCGACGCGGTGGTCGAATGGGTACCCGAAGGCACGGAATTCGGTCTCGTTCCAGCCGGCACCGAGACCGAGCACGAAACGTCCGCCACTCAACTCGTCGATCGTCGCGGCCTGCTTGGCGAGCAGGGCCGGGTTGTGGAAGCTGGTGCAGGCGACGAGGGGGCCGAGCTCGATCCTCGAGGTTGACGCGGCGATGGCGGCCAGCAGCGTCCAGGCCTCCCACGGCCCGCGCGGCGGACGATCCTCCCAGCGGTAGAGGAGGTGCTCGCCGACCCAGACGGCATCGAACCCGAGGTCCTCGATCGCTCGGGTCATGTCCAGCAGCTCGGACCAGCGCACCTCGCGCTCGACCTCGGGGAGCTGGATGCCGACCTTGAGCGGTCGGCCGGTCGTGGCGGTCATCGCGAAAGCGTAGCGTCCGGCCGGCCGCGCCGCGGGTCGCCGACAATGCCGGGGCGCTCGTCCACCTCCGAAGGAGTCGACATGGATCCGGCACTCGCGATCCGCGGGTTCGTCCTGGGTTTCACCATCGCGGCTGCGGTCGGCCCGATCAGCGTGCTGGTCATCCGCCGAACGCTGGTCGAGGGCCGGCGCTATGGCTTCGTATCGGGTCTCGGCGTCGCGACCGCCGATGCGACGTATGGCGCGATCGCCGCATTCGGGCTCGGGGCGATCACGACAGCCCTGGTCGGGGCCCGCCAGATCCTCGGGCTGGTGGGCGGCGCCTTCCTGCTGTGGCTGGCGTGGCAGACCATCCGCGCCGGACCGGCTGATCCCGCCACGCCAGCAGGACCGCGTCGACTCGGGTACCTGGGCGCATACCTGTCGATCCTCGGGCTGACCATGGCGAACCCGATGACCATCCTGTCGTTCGGGGCCTTGTTCGCCGGCCTGGGCGTCGCTGGCGGCACGAGCGGCGAGGCGGCGCTGGTCGTCCTCGGCGTCCTCCTGGGGTCGACGACCTGGTGGGCGGTCCTGACGACCATCGTCGGCCTATCGCGTACCCGGATCACGCCGCGGTGGCTCCATCGGATCAATGTGGCGTCGGGGGTCGTCATCGGCATCTTCGCGGTCGTCTCGATCGCGACCGCCGTGGTGGGCGTCAGGTGAGTTCGACGTCCCGGGGCTGATCGGCGACCGGTGGCGCGTCGGAGAAAAGGGTGAGCTGGAGCCCGCCAGGCGCATCGAGTCGCGCGTTCATGGTCTGCCACGGGGTCCGCACGGGTTCGGCCACCATCCGGGCGCCGGCGTCAGCCAGCTGTCGTGCGGTCGCGGTCGAATCGGCCACCTCGAAGGCCACCCGGATGTGACCGGCCACGCGACGACCGACCTCGACCTGGTCGATGAACGCCGCCTGCCCCGGGTCGGCGATCTCGAGCGTCGCCCGGCCGGCCTCGAGGATGACGACTCGTCCATCTGCCGATGCGTAGGACGCTCGCTCGCGGAGGCCGAGCGCGTCGCGGTAGAAGCGGACCGCCGCTTCGTAGTCGTCGGCGGTGACGACCAGCCGCATCTCGCGGACCGGACCCGGGTCGGTCACGAAGGACCGCCGGTCGGCACGAGGGGCGTCAGCATCGGCCCACTGTACCGGAGTCCTCTTTGTGCGCATTGTCGTTGCGCATGCAACCATACCCGAGGTGCGGACCGAGGCTGCGGTGCGCACCCATGACCGGAGTTCATCGCTCCACTTTGTACGAGCCCGAGGAGTTCCCCGTGAAGGCGTTCGCACTCACCGCCACCGATTCGCCCGCCAGCCTCATCGACCTGCCCGTGCCCGAAACGGCGCCGGGCGCCCTCCGCGTCGGGACCCGGGCGGCTACCGTCAACGGCTTCGACGTCCTGCACGCGACCGGGATGTTCACGACGATGATGCCGCACATCCTGCCGACGGTGGTCGGGCGCGACTTCGCCGGCGTGGTCGAGGCGGTCGGCGAGGGCCGGAGCGACGTCTCGGTGGGCGACGAGATCTTCGGCTTCGTGTCCTACGCGCCGCCGCTCCACGACGGCAGCTTCGCCGAGCAGATCGTGTCGGCCGACCTCGTCGTCGCCCGCAAACCTGCCGGTCTCTCCTTTGCGACCGCGGCAGCGCTCGGGCTCGCCGGCGTCGCGGCCCTCGACCTGGTCGACGCCGTCGACCCGAAGCCGGGCGATGTCATCGTCGTCGCGGGCGCCACCGGTGGCGTCGGCTCCATCGCGGTCCAGCTGGCCGCGCAACGCGGTGCCACGGTCGTGGCCACGGCGAGGACAGACGACGAGGTCGCATTCGTGCGAGGCCTCGGTGCGTCGGAAACGGTCGACTACTCCGCGGGAGACGTCGCCGAGCAGCTGCGCTCCCGCTACCCGGCGGGGATCGACGGGCTGATCGACGCCGTCAACCGGGACGAGGCCGCGGCGGCGTTGGCGGCACTCGTCCGCGACGGCGGCCGGCTGGCCACCACGCAGGGCACCGCCGACGCCGAGGGACTGGCGAGCCGCAAGGTCCAGGCGACGAATGTCGTGGCGTCACCGACGCCCGAGAAACTGGCTGCGCTCGCGGCGTCCGCCGCCAGCGGTGACCTCGTCGTCCACATCCAGCAGACGTTCGCCCTGGCCGACATCCAGGCTGCGCTCGCCGCGTTCTCCGCCGGGACCATCGGCAAGATCGCCGTCGAGCCCTGAGATGGACACCGCTCTCGACTGGTGATCCTTCCCAAGGTCCGGGATCCGCGGTTCATCACCGTGCGTCGCGGCGGGACCCTTCTGGACGCCGATCACCGGCTGCTCGCGATGTGGGCAGTCGACTGCGCGCGGCACGTGCTCCATCACTTCGAACTGGCACGGCCGATGGACGATCGTCCACGTCGGGCGATCGACCTGGGACGTGCCTGGGCGCAAGGTGAGATCACGTGGGCGGAGGCCCGCACGGCGGCCGGCCATGCAAACGCGGCGGCGCGGGACCTGCGCGGGGCGGCACGGCATGCTGCGTACGCCGCCGGCCAGGCGGCAGCGGTCGGCCATGTGGCCGCCCACGAACTAGGTGCTGCGGCCTACGCCGTCCGGGCGGCACGCGCAGCAGCGCCTGAAGAGGAGGCCGCGGCAGCTGGCCGCGTGGAGTGCCAGTGGCAGCGCGGCCAGCTTCCCCACGAGATCCGGGAACTGGTGCTCGACGACCAGCGCTTGCGCAACGCGTTGTGCTGGTTCGCGTTCGACTGCTGACCTGGCTCTGTTCGGCCGCTTACGGCCCCGGGGCCGACCGCCGCAGCCGAGGCAGAGGCCTGGCCGACATCGAGCAGCCAACAGGGGTCGTGTCGTCCGGAAGTGGTCGGGGAGGCGGGATTCGAACCCACGATCTCGTGCTCCCAAAGCACGCG
>DASYJV010000336.1:0-2054 GCA_035996105.1 Candidatus Limnocylindrales bacterium
ACCCGGACATGGCGCCCCCTGGCAAGCACGTCATGAGCTCGTTCGTCCAATACACCCCGTACAAGCTGCGCGAGAGCGACTGGGATGCCGAACGCCAGAACCTGGGCGATACCGTCCAGGCCACGCTCGAGTCGTTCTTCCCGGGCTTCGGCGACCTGGTCCTCCACCGCGAGGTCGTGACCCCTCTCGATATCGAGCGGACCGTCGGGCTGAGCGAGGGCAACATCTTTGCCGGCGAGTTCCTGGCGCCCCAGATGTACTTCTTCCGCCCCGCGCCCGGCTGGAGCCAGTACCGCACGCCGATCGATGGCTACTACCAGTGCGGATCCGGGACACATCCGGGCGGCTGCGTCATGGGCGCACCCGGCAAGCTCGCGGCGGAGCGCATCCTCAAGGATCTCGGCCGCGCGTAGACCGGCCGCGCCCCCCTGATCGTCGTTCCCCGGTCCCGGCACCCGCCCGGCCCTACACTCGGCGCGATGCAACGCGGGAACGGGACCGCCACTGACGACCCGGCGTCCGCCGGTCGGGTCGGAGCCTTTGACCTCGCCCGTGGTCTGGCCGTCGTGTTCATGATCCTCGTCCACGTCCTCCGCCATTGGGGCGACCCGTCCACCTGGACGACGCCGATCGGCATCGTCATCAGCACCCTCGGTGGCCCGCCGGCGGCCCCGGTCTTCGTCTTCCTGATGGGCGCCTCGCTCGCCTTCTCGCGTCGCACCTCGTTCCAGGCCCTGGCGCGACGCGGACTGTGGCTGATCGCCGCCGGCTACCTGCTCGACCTCCTGCGCGGGACGCTCCCCCTCGAGCTCGGGCTGGCGACCGGCGTCGTGACCATGGACCAGGTCGCGCCGTTCACGCCCTTCTCGCTGCTGACGACGGTCGACATCCTCCAGCTCGCCGGGTGTTCGCTCATCGTCATGGCGGCACTTCGCAGGGTGATGGCGCCCGGACGGGGCTGGCTGGTCGTCGCTGCGGCGATCATCCTCGTCGCGCCGTTCCTCCACGGGCGCACGATCGGGTTTCCCGTGGCCGATGCGCTGCTCGGGATGGTGTGGCAGACGACCGGCACTGTGTACTACCCGATCGTCCCGTGGGCCGCGTTTCCGCTCGTCGGCGCGGTGGTCGGCGAGACGCTCCTCCGCGCCGGAGATCGCCGGGCGATGCTGCGTCGCCTCGGCGTGCTGGGGCTGGCGGGCGCGATCCTCGGAGCTGCCCTCATCTCCAGCACCGCCACCCCGCTCGACCTCGCCACCTACTGGCGACTCCCGCCGGTCCTGGCGCTGGCCATCCTCGGGTTCGTCCTCGCGTGGATCTGGGCGTGTGACGTCGCCAGCCGGAGCGTGCGCGAGCGATTCGGCCTCGGTGCGGTCTACCGGTGGAGCGGCCGGGTCACGTCGATGTATGTCATCCACTGGCTGATCATCAGCTGGGGGGTGGCCATCGTCGGATTTCGCGTGCTGCCCCTCGTGCCCACGCTCCTCGGCGCGGTCGCGGTGCTGCTCGCCACGATCCTCATCTCGCGCTGGCGGCCCGGCCTGCCGGGGATCCCCAGCCAGGCCGGATCGGGGGCCACCACCGAACCATCGGCCGGCCGCTGAACGATTCGCCGGCCGGCGACGCCATACGCTATCGAACGCGACCGCCCAGGTCGCGACGGAGTCGAGGCGACCGTGGACCAGCGAGAGCTCGTCGGGCGCGCGAAGCGGGGCGATCATGACGCCTTCGCCGAGCTCGTCGACCCTGCCCTCGCGCGGCTGGACGCGGCCGCCCGCCTCATCCTTCGGGACCCGGAGCTCGCGCGCGACGCGGTCCAGGAGGGGTTGATCCGCGCCTGGCGCGACCTGCCCGGTCTTCGTGATCCGGAGCGCTTCGACGCCTGGTTGCGTCGCCTGATCGTCAATGCCTGTCTCGACCTCGCCCGGCGCCGGCGACGACGCCCGATGGAGGTCGAGATCACCCAGCTCGATGCACCGGCACTGTCGGATGTCTCGGGCCAGCTGGCCGAGCGAGAGCTCGTCGGGCGCGCGAAGCGGGGCGATCATGACGCCTTC
>DASYJV010000337.1:0-1555 GCA_035996105.1 Candidatus Limnocylindrales bacterium
ATCAAGGGCGAGCCGAACTTCAGCCCCGAGGAAGCCGGCCGCAACCTGCGCTTCGGCGTCCGCGAGCACGGGATGGGCGGGATCACCAACGGCATCGCCTATCACGCCGGCTTCCTGCCCTATTGCGCGACCTTCCTGACGTTCAGCGACTACATGCGCGGCAGCGTCAGGCTGGCCGCCCTGTCCGGTCTGCACGTGGTCTATGTCTGGACCCATGACTCGGTCGGGCTCGGCGAGGACGGGCCGACGCACCAGCCGGTGGAGCACTACGCCGCACTGCGGGCCATCCCGAACCTCTACTTCGTCCGGCCGGGCGATGCCAACGAGACCGCAGCCGCCTGGGCCCTCGCGGTCGAGCGGGCCGATGGGCCGGTCGCGCTGGCGCTGACCCGGCAGAAGCTGCCCACGCTGGCCGGCACGGCTGAGCTGGCGCGCGAGGGCGTCGCGCGAGGCGCCTACATCCTGCGCGAGGCCTCCGACGGGGCGCCGAAGCTGATCATGATCGGGACCGGTTCGGAGCTCCAGCTGGCGTTCGCCGCCGCGGAGGCGCTCGAAGGCGAGGGTGTCCCGACGCGTGTCGTGTCGATGCCGTGCTGGGAGCGGTTCGAGCTCCAGGACGACGACTATCGCGAACGTGTTCTCCCGGCGGCGGTCCGCAAGCGGGTCAGTGTCGAGATCGGCGTCTCGATGGGCTGGGATCGATGGGTCGGCGACGAGGGCGCGATCATCGGGCTCGACCATTTCGGCGCGTCGGCGCCCGCCGGCACGATCTTCGAGAAGTTCGGCTTTACCGCCGAGCGCGTGACCGATGTCGCGCGCCGCGTAGTCAACGACGGCCTCCATGGTCCGATCCCGACCCTGGATGGCGGCCATTTCGGTCATCACCCGACGATCGAGTCGGGACATGCCGGGGTCGGCCGAACGAAGGGATCGGATCCCGGCCACAGCTGAGCGGCCGCGCCGTATCCTTCCGGGCATGCGCATCGCGTTCTCGGCCGATCATGCGGGCGCCGCATTCAAGGACCAGCTGATCCGCCGGCTGGCGGCGGCCGACCTCGGTCATGAGCTCATCGATCTCGGTGGCGACGGCTCCGATCCGACCGACGACTACCCCGACTTCGCACGGCGGCTCGGGGCGGCGATCCTCGCAGGTGACGCGGAGCGCGGCATCCTGATCTGCGGCTCCGGGGTCGGCGCGTCCGTGGCCGCCAACAAGATGCGCGGCATCCGGGCGGCGGTCTGTCACGACACCTACTCGGCCCACCAGGGCGTCGAGCACGACGACATGAACGTGCTGACCCTGGGCTCGCGAGTCATCGGGCCGGAGCCCGGCTTCGAGTGCGCGATCGCGTTCCTTCGCGCGACGTTCACCGGCAAGTCACGACATCGTCGGCGGCTCGAGAAGGTCCTCGCCATCGAGGCCCAGGGGTCCTGACCAGCCGGCGCGCTCGCGGCGTACCATGGGGGACCCACGTTCGGAGGCTCGCATGACCGACCCCGCCGCGACCGTCGTGACCGCGCCCGGGTTCGCGCTGGGTGACGCGACCGAGAGCTA
>DASYJV010000338.1:0-2159 GCA_035996105.1 Candidatus Limnocylindrales bacterium
CTCGGTCGAGGTCTCTTCCTGGATCTTGCGGATCATCGACCCACCCTTGCCGATGATCTCGCGGATCTTCTCGGGGTTGATCTTGATGGTCGTGATCCGGGGGGCGAAGTCGCTCATGTCCGAGCGCGCCTCGGGCATGACCTCGGTCATCTTGTCGAGGATCTCGAGACGGGCCGCGAGGGCCTGCTTGAGACCATCGCGGATGATCGCTTCGTTGATCCCACGGACCTTGATGTCCATCTGCAGGGCGGTGATGCCGTCCCGGGTCCCGGTCACCTTGAAGTCCATGTCACCGACCGAATCCTCCTTGCCGAGGATGTCGGTCAGGACGACGAACCGGCCACCGGGCTCGCTGATGAGCCCCATGGCGGCCCCGGCGACGGGCGCCGAGATCGGGACGCCGGCGTCCATGAGCGCGAGCGTCGAGCCGCAGGTCGAGGCCATCGAGGTCGAGCCGTTGGACGACATGCACTCGGAGACGAGCCGGATGACGTACGGGAATTCCTCGTGGCTCGGCAGGACCGGGATGAGCGCGCGCTCGGCCAGGTTGCCGTGTCCGATGTCGCGGCGGCTCGGGCCACGCATCGGCTTGTTCTCGCCCGTGGAGTACGGCGGGAAGTTGTAGTGGTGGATGTAGCGCTTCTCGGTCTTGGGGCTGATCGTGTCGATGCGCTGGACGTCCGACGAAGAGCCGAGCGTGGCGACGGTGAGCACCTGGGTCTCGCCCCGGGTGAACAGCCCCGAGCCGTGGGCTCGTGGGAGGACGCCGACGTCGACGGTGATCTGGCGGAGCTCGGTCAGGCCGCGGCCGTCCATCCGGATCCCCTCGTCGAGGGCGAGCTGGCGGGCGGTCTTCTTCTGGGCGAGGCTGAACAGTCCCTTGCTGACGCGCGCCTCGCGGCGAGCGGCCTCGAGGAGCGCCTTGCTGTCCCCTCCCGAGCGGGTGGCCCGGATGGAGTTGGCGATCGACTCGCGCAGCGTCTTCAGGCGGGCCGGCAGGTCGTTGCCGAACCAGATCAGCAGGTTGGCGGTCGCCTCGGCGTCGGGGCCGGCCCGGTGCGCCTGGGCGAGCTCGATGCCGAAGAAGTTCGACAGCGTCGGGAGCTTGTAGTTCTCGAGGTCGGGATAGCCCTCGCGGGCGATCGTCAGCGTGTCGAGGTAGCGGCCCGACTCGATGTGGGTCCCGTCGGCGAGCGCGGCTTCGAGGAAGCCGAGGTCGAAGCCGACCGAATGCCCCACGATCTTCGAGTCGCCGATGAACTTGAGCGCCTGCTTGGCGGCATCGGCGGGCTTGGGCGCCTTCTTGACATCGGCGTCCTTGATGCCGTGCACCTGGTTGCCGACGATCGGGCGTCCCGGGTTGACCAGGGTCGACCAGCGATCGGTGATCTTGCCGCCCTTGACCTTGACCGCCGCGATCTCGACGAGATCGGCCATCTTGGGATCGGTGCCGGTCGTCTCGACGTCGAGGACGACGAACTCCTCCCCGGCGTCGATGCCGTTCGCGAAGTCCAGGACCGAGCCGGTGCCCGCTTCGAGGAACGGCGTGATCTTGGCCTTGCCGACCGCCTTCTGGAGTTCCTCCTGGATATCGATGAGGGGCTGCAGGGAGCGGTGACCGAACAGGATGGCCTCGGCCATGACGGCTTCGGGCAGGAGCTTCGCGCCGGCCTCGACCATCATGATCGCGTCGCGCGTGCCGGAGACGATGAGGTCGAGCTCCGAGTCCGCGAGCTGGCTGTGAGTCGGGTTGATGACGAACTCGCCGCCGATCCGGCCAACCCTGACGGCCGCGATCGGACCCTGGAACGGGACGTCGCTGATCGTCAGCGCCGTCGACGCGGCGATCGTGCCGAGGATATCCGGGTTGTTCTCCTGGTCCGTCGAGAGGACCGTGATGACCACCTGGACGTCGTCCTTGTAGCCCTCCGGGAAGAGGGGGCGGATGGGCCGGTCCGTCAGGCGGGCGGCGAGGATCGCCGCCTCCGAGGGCCGTGACTCACGCTTGATGAAGCCGCCCGGGATCTTGCCCGCGGCGTACATCCGCTCCTCGACGTCAACCGTCAGAGGAAGGAAGTCCACATCGCGGAGGTTCCCTGCTGTTGCGGTGCCCAGCACCACGGTGTCGCCCACTCGGACGACCACGGAGCCCGACGCCT
>DASYJV010000339.1:0-2097 GCA_035996105.1 Candidatus Limnocylindrales bacterium
CCGCTCGGATCGAGCTCTTCGCGGATGAGCCGCAGCTCGTCGTCGGTCGGCGGCGCGGTCTCGACGAGGTCCGGTGCGGTCGCCACCGTCCACCCGATCGTGTCCCGGACGGCTTCGATCGTCGCCCCCGGGTGGAGCGAATCGAGGCGCATGCTGCCGGCCTCGTCGAAGTGGTAGATCCCGAGGTCGGTCACCACGACCGACGGTCCCCGCCCGAGCCAGCCGCCCTCGCGCCGGATCGCCTCGGCCTGTCGGGCGCCCCCGAGATTGCCTGGCGAGGTCCGAAAATCGATCGTCTCGACGAAGCTGCGCCTGCTCTGGCGCATGATCACGAACACCTCACGGGCATTGATCGCGATCTCGCAGGCGCCACCGGAGCCGGGCAGCCGAGTGGTGGGGTGATCGTACGGTCCGATGACCGTGGTGTTGATGTTGCCGAACCGATCGATCTGCGCGGCGCCGAGGAACCCGACGTCGATGAGCCCGCGCTGGAGGTAGTAGCCGAACAGCTCGAGCATGCTGACCACCGCGGTCGCGCCGGTCACGATGGTCGGGTCGCCGATCGACAACGGGAGCCGGGCCGGTCTCGCTCCGAAGACGCCGGCCTCGTAGACGAGCTCGAGGTCAGGCGCGACCGTCCGCTTGGCGAGGTTGACCGCGATGTTCGGGAGGCCGACGCCGACGAAGCAGACGTGCTGACCGGCCAGCTCGCGCGCCGCCGCCACGATCATCATCTCGGAGCTGCTGAAGCTCGGCGCCATCAGCGATACGACCCGTAATCGACCGAGCCCGAGGGCGCCGAGCCGGGTTGGAGCGTGGCGGTCCGGTCCGCGCCGAGCTTCTCGATGTAGGCCGCCCGGTCGCTCAGGTCGTACACCCATTCGCGCAGCCACGCCTGGGTGGTCGCCTCGTCGCGAGTGATCGGATCCCAGTCGAGGTAGAACCGGTTGTCGCGGTCGTAGGCGCCCTGGACGTACGACGGGTGGGCGCCCCACGGCTCGACGACGACGGCATCCACGATCAGCCCTGGGATGATCGTCCGGTTCGGATCGGCGCGGATCACCGCCTCGTCGACGAGCTCTTCCACGACCACGATGACCCGCTCCGCCGCGAAGGCGGCCTCCTTCTGGCAGCCGAGCAGGCCCCAGACCTGGGTGTCGCCGGCGGCCGAGGCGCGCTGGGCGTGGACGATCGCGACGTCCGGCCGGAGTGGCGGGACGGCATAGACGGTCTCGTCGCCGTAGGGCGACCGGATCGGCCGGATGAGCGGGTTGACGACCGGGAGGTCGGTCTCGAAGTAGCTCCGCAGCGGGAAGAACGGCAGGTTCATCGCGCCGGCCGTGTACCGGGCGACCATCCCGAAATGGCTGTACTCCTCGACCTCCAGCGGCTCGGCTGGGATCTCGCCCTCGATCCGCCGCCGGATCGCGCCGAGGCCACCGACCCCCGGGTTGCCCAGCCACGAGAAGACCAGCTTGCGGGCGACGCCCGCCGCGACCATCTGGTCGTAGACCAGGTCCGGCGTCAGGCGCGCCAGGGTCAGATCGCGCTTTCGCTGGCGGATGATCTCGTGGCCGGCCGCGAACGAAATGAGGTGGGTGAACCCCTCGATCGCGATCGTATCCCCGTCATGGACGAGGTCGACGATCGCGTCGCGCATCGTCGCGACCTTCGAGCTCGTCACGGTCAGCCCGCGGCCTCGACCTCGTGGAGCGCTTCGGCTTCGGTGATCTTGGCCCGGACCCCGTCGCCGTGACCGGCGACCGCCGCGACAGCCTCGGTGAAGATCCGCAATGCGGTGGCCATCTCGGCCTCGCTCACGGTCAGGGCAGGCGCCATCCGGACGCTCGACTTGCCGCATTCGAGCACCAGCAGACCGCGCTCGAAGGACGCCCACTGGACCGCCTCCGCATGCTCCGCGGTATCGAACTCGATGCCCAGCATCAACCCCTTGCCACGAACATCGCGGACGAGACCGTCGAACCGGCCGACAAGCGGCCGGAGACCCGCGAACGCCTGCTCGCCACGGACCGTCGCGTTGTCGATCAGGCCCCCTTCGAGCAGCTCGATCGTGGCCAGCGCCGCCGCGCAGGCGAC
>DASYJV010000340.1:0-6085 GCA_035996105.1 Candidatus Limnocylindrales bacterium
CGTCGTGCCCTCCTCGGCGGTCGGCAGGCCGACCGTCGAGCCATCGGGCAAGTCCAGAATCACGATCGGTGCATCGTTGGACTTGCTCATCGTCAGGGACCGCGAGGTGTCAGGCGTCGGGGTGGGCGTTGGTGTGGGAGATGGCGTGGCAGTGGGGGTCGGCGTCGGCGTGGGCGTCGGCGTCGGCGTAGCGGTCGGGGTCGGCGTGGCCGTCGGGGTCGCCGTCGGGGTCGCCGTCGGGGTCGCCGTCGGGGTCGCCGTCGGCGTGGCCGTCGGGGTCGCGGTTGGCGTTGCAGTAGCCGTCGGCGTCGGAGTCGCGGTCGGCGTTGCCGTGGGCGTCGGCGTGGCCGTCGGCGTGGCCGTCGGCGTCGGAGTGCAGGTCGGCGTGGGCCGCGGGGTGTGCGAGGGCGTCGGGGTCGGCGTCACCGTGGGCGTCGGGGTGGCCGTCGGCGTCGGCGTAGGCGCGGGGGTCGGGTTCGGGCAGTTGCCCGGAGCCGTCATGGTCTTCGTGTAGGTGTTCTCGCGTGCGCCGTTCGCGTAGTCGATCGTCAGGGTCACGGTCCCCGCGAAGGGCTGCGGGCCCGAAGCCGACCAGATCTCCCGGGCGCTCGCATCGCCCGTCGTGTCGTAGTGACCGGACAGACCGGGATGGCCCGGGATCGTCGAGGTGACGGTGACCAGGCGGTCGCGTGACACGTTGTTGTTGAGCAGGACGTGGATCTCACCGTGCGTGCAGTCACGGACCGAGGTGATCGATCCGGAGTTCGCACTGACCGACCCCGCCAGGGTCATGGACAGGACGACCGCGACGGTCGATCCGATGGCAAGGGCGCGTCGGACGGCGGCCAGCCTGGTGGACATGAAGTGATGAGCCTCCCCGAAGAAACACGGTGACGGAGCCAGGAAAGATGCCCTGGCCTGATGATCCCGCTCGCCTCGACGAGCCACCCCAGTATCCGGCCGCGTGTAGTACTCGACTAGTACCTATCGCCGGGAGCGGTCCCGACGTAACCACACCGCTGCCGACCGCTCCGCCCAGCCGGTCGCGAAACCGTTGCCGGGCGTCACCGGCGGGACTGGGACTCGACCATCCGAAAGTACTGGTCGGGGCTGGGGCCGCGGCTATCCCTGCGGCCGCACCATCGGTTCACCGCGGCGCATCGCGCCGGCCCGGTTCGCCCACATGCGCAGTCGCAACCACCAGAAGTCGCGCACCGCCCGCAGGACGACCTGCGGTCGGGCCCCGGTGGCCGAGCCGGCGGTCCGCGCGTAGTGCGGCACGCCGACTTCGACGACGGTCCGGCCTGCCGCGCGCAGCTTGATCAAGAGCTCGGCCGAGAAGAACGCGCCGCCCGATTCGACGCGAAGGCCTTCGAGGGCCTCACGCCGGAAGAGCTTGCACGCGCAATCGACATCGGTGACCTTGAGGCCGAAGAAGAGGCGATTGGCCAGCCGATAGACACGCGCATACGCGATCCGAACGGGCGGATCGGCGCGCTTGATCCGAAAGCCGGCCACGACGTCGGGGCGGTCCGCTTCAGCCAGCCGGGCGGTGAGACGGCCGAGGTCGGCGACCTGGAACTGGCGATCCCCGTCGGTGAAGGCGACGAGCTCGTATCGGGCGGCCCCGAAGCCGGATCGGAGGGCCGCGCCATAGCCCAGGTTCGTCGGATGGTGGACGACGCGTACCTGGTCCGGATGACGCGTGGCGAGGTCGTCCGCCATGGCGGCCGTGCCGTCCTTCGAGCCGTCGTCGACGATGATGATCTCGAAGGTCTCGGCGAGCTCAGGCAGCGTCTCGAGCGCCTCGCTCACCAGTCCGCCGAGATTGGCCTCCTCGTTGTGGGCTGGAAAGAAGTACGACAAGCGCGGGACACGTTGCGCTGTCGGTGCCGACGTCGGGGACATGGTCCGGATTGTACGGGCCGGGACCATGGGGCGGCCCCGGACGGCGAACGCGCCTGGCGGCTAGAGCTCGGGCACGTCCTCCGGGGCGATATCGCCCTGCCGTCCGACCTCGGAGGCGGCGATCATCTGCGTCCGGTTCATCAGGATGAAATCGTAATGGCTGATGACCCGCCGATCGGCGAGCGATCGCGCGGTCACCCCGGTCACGGCCAGGAAGCGGGGCTCCGTGGCATCGACGAACCCCGCCAGGTCTGTCTCGCCGAAGACATGGATCTTGCCGTTGACGGTGTGACCGGGGGTGAAGATCACGAACTCGCGGGGCTTGCGGGCCTCGCCGGCGTGACCGTAGCCAGGCTCGATGAACGGGACACCTTCACCGCGCTCCGGCATCGGCGCCTGCGTCTGGGCGATGAACGAGATCTCGTCCTGGTCGACCATCAGCTCCGGGAGCACCAGGTTGGTCGGGTCGCCGTTGCGTCGCAGCAGTCGAGCGTCCCGGACGCGGAGGTAGCCGCTCGACGCGTTGATCAGGTCCGTCAATCGCCCGAACCGGCCGAGCGCGACGACGCCCATCAGCCGCAGGTGCGTCCCGACGAGCTCGATCGGCTCGTCACGACCGACCGGTGCGCCATCGGAGGTGTCATCCCAGACCATGGCCCGGTCCCTGTGGAGTCAGCCGGGGACGGCGCTGGTGGCCGGCTTGGGCGCCTTTGGTGGCTTGGCCTGCCGGTCCGGGCCGACGAAGAGGCGGCTGGCATCGAGCGATCCGTCGCTCCGCCGCGTGCCCTCGGCGATGACGACGTCGCCGACCGTGACATCGCCGAGCGCGGCCGTCCCGCGGCCCCACGTCTTGTAGGTCGTGGCACCTGAGACGTGGATGACGGAGACGGTCCCAGCGCGACCCTTGACCGTGATGTCGTTGCCATCGACCTTGGTGACCACCCCGCCCGCGCTCGGCAGGACGACGTGGACCGCGCTGATGGCATAGGAGCCATCGGCGTTGCGTGTCTCCTTGAAGCCGATCTCGTCGCCCACCTTGAGGGCCGCGACGCCGATCGTCGCGCCTCCCTTGGTGATGGCCGTCGTCGCGCTCAGCGTGATGGTCCGCGTCCAGCCGTCGTCAGTCGCCAGGGAGAGCTGGTCACCGCTGATGGCCCGGATGGTGATCGGTCCGCGCACGGGCGCGCCTCCGCCACGGGACCCGTCGAAGCGGTGGCGTCCAGCCCCGCCTTTGCCACCTTCCGGTGTCCCGGCGCGGCCCGGCGATGGGGCCGCTGACGCACCGGCCGCGAGGAACTTGGTGGGCGAGACCGATGGGGCATTCGCGGCCATCGCCATGACGACGGCGAGCGCCAGCAGGATCAGCGCGGCGACGGATAGGCCGGCCCGTGGAGCCGCGCGATGCCACGCGCTCCCGGCTGCTGGTGTCGGTGATGGCGTCGGCTGGATCGGTTCCTGGATCACGGCGCACCTCTTCGGCTGGAAGGTACAGGATGCTGGGCATTCATGGGACGAGGAGATGGACCGGGTTGCCCTGGATGTCGACCTGCCATGACGTCGTGTCATTGCCGCCGGCGACCTGGTATTCGATCTTCCACCAGCCGGGTCCGGGCACGCCGGCCGGCGTGAGCCCGCCCGACCCATAGGCCGATGGGATCGGGATCTGGATGGTGATGAGCGCGTCCTGGAAATAGCTGCCACTCGCTGACGAGGCCGTCTGGATCACGTTCGTCGGCGTCGCGCTGCTCCGGCCGTTGTCGGCGGTATAGGTGAAGTTGACGTAGTTGTACGCGTTGCCGTCGGGCGAAAGGATCCGCAGGTACGCATTCCCACCGACATCGCCCGGGTCGAAGAGCTTGATCTCCATGGTCTTGCCGGCATGGACCTGGTCGATCTGGGCGAGGTAGAAGAGCTGCGTCCCGGAGACCAGGTTGTTGTAGGTGACCATCTTTCCCTGGCCGTAGACCCGCGAGGTCCCCGATGCGGCCGAGGCCCAGACGCTCCACATGTTCTCGGCGTTGGTGCTGTCGTTGCCGGCCACGGTGGTGCTCACGTTGAGCCGGTACGAGCCGGCCGGGAGCCCCGTCGCCAGCTGGTACCAGCCGTTGTGGTACGGATCGCTCGCGCAGTCGCTCAGGCCACCGTGCCCGGGCGTGCCGAAGGAGCCGCTGTAGTCGGCCTGGATCTGGTTGGCGAAGGTGTTGCCGGTCGTGCCCCTCTGCACGTCGTCGGAGATGTTGTACGGGGTGCCACGCTCATCGAAGAGCGTGAAGTTCGTCGTCACCCCGTTGGCCGAGCCCGCGATCCAGTGGTCGCCCGCGCCCTGGAATCCGCCGCCGGAGCTCGAACCGGTCTCGCAGAAGGTCGGGTCGAAGAGCTGGACCTGGCCGTTCGCGCCGCCGATCTGGACCTCATAGTCGACGCCCTTGCCGTCGAAGTAGTTGTTGCTCGTGCTGTGGTAGTTGTCATTGAACGGCGCCCACTGGTCGCCGTTCTCGCGGCTGCCGCCCTTGGTGATGACCGCTCCCCAGTAGCCCTGGCTGGTCAGGGGAGAACCGGTCGGACCATTGACGACCTGGGCCGTCTCGACGGGCGTGCTCACCGTGTGGGAGTAGACCGTGGCGCTGAGCTGATCGAGCGAGACGATCCCGCAGCCCGCTCCCTTCAGGTGGGTGAGCCGGACCTGGAAGTTGTTCGCCGTCGTGAAGTCGCCGGTGGCCCAGGTCGAATGGTTGGAGCCCCAGACCGCCGCGTTCGACGCGTTGCCCAGGACGTAGACCGCATCCGTCGTCGTCAGGTTGGGAGTGGTCAACGGCAGGTTCCCCCAGTTGGCGCCACCGTTCCAGGAGACCTCGGCTCTGACCTGGCACGTCGCCGTGTTGGCGTCCTTGAGCTCGAGGTTGAGGGTCAGCCCGTCGATCGTCGCGCCGACAGTCCCGAAGCCGAACCCGCGCCAGATCTGCGTGTCGAGGTTGGTGGTGTCCGTGGAGTAGGTGTTGTTGCTCGTATAGGCGTTGCCGGGCGTCGTCCAGGTGCCGGTCCCCGTCGAGGAGGGGATCGTCGCCGTCGTGTACGGCGTCGTCGTGGAGACCATCTTCACGAACGTGCCCAGTCCGTAGTAGTTCTCGGGACTGCCCATCGGGACGGGCAGCACGAATTCAGCCTTCGAGAAGCGCGCCGCGTCGAGGGTCTGGATCCCCGCCACCTTCATGAAGAAGGTGCCGACCTTGGCGGAGATCGACACGTCGAGCTGACGCGGGTTGTTGCCGTCGACCCAGGATGCGATGGCCGTGGTCGCGTTGGGGACGTAGCCATTGCGCCGGGCCGCGTCAAGGGCTGCCGTCTGGGCGTTCGGTGCCGGCCCGTTGAAGTTGTCGGGAAGATAGACCGCACCCGCGAGCGCGGCGGCATCGGCCGCCCGCTGGAGCTTGAGAGTGTTCGACCAGTACCAGCCGATATCGACCACCAGGGCGGCGAGCATCATCAACGCGATCAGGGCACCCGCGAAGATGACCAGGACCTGGCCGCGTTCCTGGGACGCCTGGCTGCGCATCGAACGACTCCGATCATTCATGGGTTGAGCACCATCACCGTGTTGTCTCGCATCGGCAGCGAGATCACGCCGGCCCAGCGCAGCAGGGACCCGAGTCCCGTGACGAAGGTGTAGGAGTAGGTCACGTCGACCCCGACGGAATCGGGGGTCAGGCCGTTGCTGCGCGTGCAGGGGTTCCAGCTGCCGCTCGTCTGGCGGAACTTCAGGGGGACGCCATCCACGACGTTGCCCCCGCTCGAGATCGGAGTCCAGACGTTCACGAAGGAGGACGCCGGAGTGGCCGGCGCGCTCGTCGCATCGTCGTATCGGTAGATCCGGATCTGGCTCACGTTGCCGAGCACGAGGAGCGAGCCGGTCCCGGTGATCACGCGCTGGACCGCCGCGATCACCTGATCGTCGATGGTCGCGCAGGCCGTGGCGATGGGAGCGCCGTTCTGGCCGTTCTGGCCATTGGCCAACGCCGACGCGGTGCGCGCGCCCTCGCGCGTGGCGTACTCGAGACCCTGGTGGTGGGCGAAGACGAACCCGAATTCGATCAACCCCAGGAGGATCATGAGCAGGACCGGCAGGACCAGGGCGAACTCGACCAGGCTCTGGCCATCCTGACCGCGGCGTCCGCGCGCG
>DASYJV010000341.1:0-1899 GCA_035996105.1 Candidatus Limnocylindrales bacterium
CTTCGAGAATCAGAACTTCGTGTACGAACCGGCGTACCTGGTGTCAGGGCGAAACCCCGAGGTGAAGATCGTCGTCGTCGAGAACGGTATGCCCGACTTCGAGAGCGCCGACCTGGACGTGCTGTTCCCTGACGGCTTTCCGGGCCTGGCCCTCGAGCATGCCGCGGTCATCGAGACCTCGCTCTTCGAGTACTTGCGGCCCGCCACGGTCCGCATGGACCGCATCGTGGACGACGCCCCCGCACGCAACGTGCCCTGGGACGTGCTCCCGATCGACCCGACGATGTCGACCCCCACCGGCGTGCTGGCGTCGGCGACCCAGGCCAGCGTGGCCAAGGGTGAACTGCTGACCGAGCGGATCGTCGAGCACATCATCTCGATCCTGGACACAGAGTTTCCGCGGCCTCTCAACGGCGCGTCGATCCCACTGGCCGCGGACGAGGCCCACTGATATGGCTGGCGCTGCCCTGGTGACCGGAGGCGCAAGCGGCATCGGCCGTGCCACGGCTTACGCGCTTGCGGCCCGCGGCTACCAAGTCGCGGTCGATCACCTCGGTCGCGAGGCCGAGGCCAAGCAGGTGGCCAGCGACATCGGCGGGATCGCGTACGAAGCAGACGTCTCGGACGTGACGGCCGTCGATCAGCTGGTCGCCGCCGTCGAATCCGACCTTGGCCCAATCGAAGTCGCGGTGGCCTGTGCGGGCTTCGACGTCGACTTGCCGCTCGAGCAAGTGACTCCGGAGTTGTGGCACAACAGCCTCGGGGTCATCCTCGGCGGCTGCGTGAATGTGATCGCCGCGGTCGGCCCACGGATGCGGGCACGGCGACGCGGCTCGATCGTGGGCATCTCGTCGGAACTGGCCCTGCTCGGCGACGAGGATCACCTGCCCTATGTGACCGCGAAGTCCGCCATGCTCGGCCTGGTCCGCTCGGTTGCCCGCGAGTACGGCCCCGACCAGGTGCGCGTCAACATCATCTGCCCCGGCCCTACGGACACCGAGATGCTCACGCCGCGGTGGCGCGGCGAGGACTACCGGCACAGCATCCCCCTCGACCGGTTCGGCACCCCGGAGGAACTGGCAAGGGCGATCGTCGACGTCGCCGAGTGGACGTGGCTGACCGGCCAGGTGATCTCGCCCAACGGCGGGGTGGTGATCCAGTGAGCGCCAGAGTCGCCCTAGTGACGGGAGCGGCCGGCGGCATCGGGCGCGAGATCGTTGGCGCGCTTTCGAAGGCGGGCTGGACGGTCGCCGCGACCGATCTCGCTGCGGCGGGCGAGGTTGCAGGCGCCGAGCTGACGATCCCGGCGGACCTGCGCGGGCGGGACAACTGTCGGGCGATCATCGATGACGTCGTGGCCCGGTTCGGGCGGCTGGACCTGCTGGTCAACAACGCCGCGACGATGACGGTCGTCGAACCGACCGTCGATACGATGCCCTTGTGGTGGCGTGACATCGAGGTCAACCTGACCGCTCCCCTGTGGCTTACCCAGGCGGCGGCCGCGCCGCTGCGGGAGAGCGCCGGTCAGGTCATCAACCTCTGCAGCATCTCGGCGCTGCGGGGCGAGGCCGGCTTCAGTGCCTATGCGGCGAGCAAGGCCGGGCTGCTCGGGATGACCCGGTCGCTGGCCCGCGAGCTCGCTCCGGCGATCCGGGTGAACGCGATCGCCCCAGGACCGACAGAGACCGAGCAGCTCAACCGGGACGCCGAGTTCCGCGGCGTGGGACTCGACGAGCTGCATCGCGACTACACGACGGGCATGCCGACCGGCCGGCTGGTGCAACCCGCCGAAGTGGCCGACGTCGTCGTATTCCTAGCCGGCGCCAAATCTTTCACCGGAGAGTGCGTGCAGATCAACGGCGGGATGTTGATGTCGTGAGACGATCGCGGCAAGGGAAC
>DASYJV010000342.1:0-1854 GCA_035996105.1 Candidatus Limnocylindrales bacterium
ATGGCCTCCAACGACGAGCTCGTTGAGGCCTACCGCAAGGCCCTCGAGACGGATTCTGTTTCGGCCTTCGGCGGGATCGTTGCGGTCAACCGCGAGCTCGACGGGGCGACCGCCCGCGAGATCGCGGCGAACTCGTACGAGGCGGTCGTGGCGCCGGGCTTCAGCCAGGCCGCGATCGGGATCCTGCGCGGCAAACCCGGTCTCGAGCTGCTCGCGATCCCGCCCGATCCGACCGACGGGATGCGCGACTACGGGATCGCCAGCCTCGATTTCAAGCGAGTCGCCGGCGGTCTGCTCGTCGAGAGCCAGGACGAGCTGGGGCTCGATCGGGGCCGGCTGCAGGTGGTCACCAAGCGCCGACCCACGCTCGAGGAGCTGACCGACATGCTCTTCGCCTGGCGGGCGGTGCGCCACGTCCGCTCGAACGCGGTGGTCCTCGCCCGCAACGGCGCGACGGTCGGCATCGGGGCCGGCCAGGCGAGCCGCCAGGTCTCGGTCGAGATCGCCGTTCGCCGGGCCGGCGATCGGGCCAAGCTCGCAGTCCTCGCGTCGGACGCCTATTTCCCGTTCCCGGATGGGATCCAGGCGGCGGCCGGTGCCGGCGTCACGGCCATCATCCAGCCCGGCGGGTCGATCCGCGACGAGATGGCGATCGAGGTCGCGGATCGCCATCACATGGCGATGGTGTTCACGGGTCGACGCCACTTCAGGCACTGACCGAGCGATGGAACAGCTGCTCGCCCTCGAGATGATCCGGGTGACCGAAGCGGCCGCCATCGAGTCGGCGCGCTACATGGGCCGCGGCGAGAAGGATGCCGCCGATGCGGCCGCGACCGAGGCGATGCGCCGGACGATGGACGAGATCGACTTCGCCGGACGGATCGTGATCGGCGAGGGCGAGCGCGACGAGGCGCCCATGCTCTACATCGGCGAGCGTGTCGGGCGGACCGGCGCCGACCGCGAGGACGTGCCCCGGGTCGATATCGCGGTCGACCCGCTGGAGGGCACCAACCTCGTCGCCCACGGCCAGGCCGGCGCGATCACCGTGCTCGCCGCATCGGAGGCCGGTGGGCTGACGCACGCGCCCGACACGTACATGGAGAAGCTGTGCGTCGGACCGGTGGTCGCGGGCAAGGTCGACATCCGGGATACGCCGACCGAGAACCTCCGCCGCATCGCCGAGGCGCTCGGACGAAGGGTCGGCGACATCACGGTGGTGATCCTCGAGCGGCCGCGTCACGAGGCGTTGATCGCCGAGGTCAGACGAGCCGGCGCACGGATCAAGCTGATCGGTGACGGCGACCTGTCGGCGGCGATCTCCTGCGCGGTGTCGGGGACCGGTGTCCACGCCGTGATGGGGATCGGTGGCGCCCCGGAAGGGGTGATCACCGCCGCGGCGCTGCGTTGTCTGGGTGGGGAGATCCAGGCGCGCTTCCGATACCGGAGCATCGAGGAGCGCGAGCGCGGGGCGCGGATGGGCCACGGCGACGAGGAGCGGGTGTATCGGACCGAGGACCTCGCGCCAGGCGAGAACCTTGTCTTCGCCGCGACCGGCGTGACCGCCGGCGACCTGCTCCAGGGTGTGCGCTTCTTCGGTGGTGGCGCACGGACCCACTCACTGGTGATGGCCTACCAGGCCAAGCAGGTCCGCTTCGTCGACACCGTCCACATGTTCGACCGCGACAGCCCGCCGCGGGTCCGGTTGTAAGGAGTCCCATGGCATTGCGCCTCGGCTACAAGGCCTCGGCCGAACAGTTCCCGCCTCGCCGGCTCGTCGACCTCGCGGTCGCCGCCGAGCGGGCCGGCTTCGAGTCGGTGTGGACCAGCGACCATTTCCAGCCGTGGCGGCACACC
>DASYJV010000343.1:0-4416 GCA_035996105.1 Candidatus Limnocylindrales bacterium
CTCGGCCATCTTGTGCGTGTCTTCGCGTCGCTTGACCGCCGCGCCGAGGCCGTTCATGGCATCGACGAGCTCGGAGGCGAGCTTTTCGCTCATGCTCTTGCCGTTGCGCTTGCGGGCCGCCTGGACGAGCCAGCGGACACCGAGCGACATGCGGCGGTCGCCCCGGATCTCGACCGGGACCTGGTAGGTCGCGCCACCGACGCGGCGGGGCTTGACTTCGATGATGGGCGTCGCGTTGCGCATCGCCGCCTCGAGGATCTCGAGACCGGGCCGCGCGGCCTGGGCCTCGGCCCGGGCGAGGGCCTGGCGAAGGATGCGCTCGGCGAGGTTCTGCTTGCCGCCCTTCATGAGCTTGGCCGAGAACCGGGCGGTCATCCGGTTGGACGGGACCGTCTCGTACTTGCTCTTGCGCGGGATGCTGGTACGACGGGGCATCTAGCGGGCCCCCGGCTTGGCGGTGGCCTTGGCCCCGTACTTGCTGCGACCCTGCTTGCGGTCGCGGACCCCGGCGGCGTCGAGCGTGCCGCGGATGATGTGGTACTTGACCGACGGCAGGTCCTTGACCCGGCCACCGCGCACGAGCACGACCGAGTGCTCCTGCAGGTTGTGGCCGATGCCCGGGATGTAGGCCGTGACCTCCATCTGGTTGGTCAGGCGCACGCGGGCGATCTTGCGCAGGGCGGAGTTCGGCTTCTTCGGCGTCATGGTTCGAACCTGGAGGCAGACCCCACGCTTCTGTGGGGCGCCCGGGATCGACACCTGGCGCTGACGCAGGCTGTTCCAGTTCTTGCGCATGGCCGGCGCCTTGATCTTCGAGATCTTGCGCTTGCGGCCGTGGCGCACGAGCTGGCTGATCGTCGGCACGAAGACGCTACTCCTTCTCAGTCGGTCAGGTCGTGAGTCGGTCGAATACCGACGGGGGCCGGTCCTGGTGGTCGCTCCCGGCTGACGGCCGGAGGACGGACCGGGCTTGTGTTGGGTCGAAGATGGGTCACCGGCGAACGCGCCGGGGGCGGACCCCTCCCGAGGCCACGAACGCGGAGTCTAGCAGCGGCCCGACGAGCGTGTCAAACGTCCGACGGGCCGCCGGCGGGCGGCAGGATGGCGCCCGGTCAGACCTCCTCGCCGGACTCGGCGAGGACCTTGGCCTCCTCGAGGAACGGGTTGTCGTCCGACGCCTCGGACCCGTTCGCGCCGGCCTCGGAAGCGAACGGATTGGCCTCGTCTTCGGGCTCGGCGCCGGCGATCGTCGCGGCCAGGGCCAGGCCCGCCGCGTCGTCGTCGGAGGTCCGACCCTCGCCGTCCTCGAGGAACGGGTTGAACTCGCTCCCGAGGTCCGCCAGCGCTTCGCCGGCCAGGGCCTCGAGGGCCGCCCGGCGATCGCGCTCCTTGCGGGCCGCCACGTTCGCCGGCGCACCCGTCCCGGCAGGGATGAGCTTGCCGATGATGACGTTCTCCTTGAGCCCGATCAGGTGGTCCTTGGCGCCGTTGATGGCGGCCTCGGTGAGCACCCGTGTCGTCTCCTGGAAGGAGGCTGCGGCGAGGAAGCTCGAGGTGTTGAGCGACGCCTTCGTCACGCCGAGCAGGACGGTCTGGGCCGTCGCCGGCTCGCCACCTTCCGCCAGGACGCGATTGTTGTGCTCCTCGAATTCGAGCCGGTCGACGAGCTCGGTCGGCAGCAGGTCGACGTCACCGGGCTGGTCGATGCGCACCTTGCGGAGCATCTGCCGGACGATGATCTCGATGTGCTTGTCGTTGATCGTGACGCCCTGGCTCTTGTAGACCTTCTGGACTTCCTTGACGAGGTAGCGCTGGACCGCGTCCTTGCCCCTCGTGTCGAGGTACTCCTGCGGGTTGATGGGACCGTCCGTGATGGCGTCGCCGGCACGAATCTCCGCGCCGTTGTCGACGAGGATCTTGGCGTTGTGCGGGATGAGGTATTCGCGCTCCACGACATCCTCGGCCCGGATGACGATCCCCTCGTCGCTCTTGACGAGGAAGCCCGCCACGGGTGCCGTGACATCCGTGGTGGCGCCATCGACCTCGGCACGCGCGACCACCTGGCCGAGCGTGACCGCATCGCCGGCGGCGGCGAGCAGTTCGGCGCCGTCCGTCAGGGAGAGGGACGTGTCGTAGATCTCGCGCGAGACGACCTTGACCTTGGTCGGACCATCGCCGCGCACGATCTCGACGATACCGTCGATGTGGCTGATCTCGGCCTTGCCCTTGGGGATGCGGGCCTCGAACAGCTCCTCGACGCGGGGCAGGCCGGCCGTGATGTCGACGCCCGCGGCGACGCCGCCGGTGTGGAACGTGCGCATGGTCAGCTGCGTGCCTGGCTCGCCGATCGACTGGGCGGCGATGATGCCGACCGCCTCACCCGAGCCGACCATCTCGCCGGTGGCGAGGTTGCGGCCGTAGCACGCGCGGCAGACGCCGTGTCGTGCCTCGCAGGTGAGTGGCGAGCGGACGAGCACCTCGTCGACGCCGGCCGCATCGATGCGGACCGCCGCCTCTTCCATGATCAGCTCGTTGCGATCGACCAGGAGGGTCGGCTCCTTGGCCTTCTTGCTCTCGACACGCGGGTCGGGCAGCGGGGCCGCGGCGAGCCGGCCGACGAGACGCTTCTGGAAGGCGCCCTTCTCGTCGCTCGATTCGCTCCGGATGATCCAGCTCCCCTCCTCGGTGCCGCAGTCCTCCTCGCGGGTGATGACGTCCTGGGCGACATCCACCAGGCGCCGGGTCAGGTACCCGGAGTCGGCCGTGCGCAGGGCGGTATCGGCGAGGCCCTTGCGGGCGCCGTGGGTCGAGATGAAGTACTCGAGGACCGTCATGCCCTCGCGGAAGTTGCTGCGGACCGGGACGTCGATGATCCGGCCCGACGGGTCGGCCATCAGGCCGCGCATCGCGCCAAGCTGACCGATGTTGCCCTTGTTCCCTCGGGCGCCGGACGCGGTCATCATCGTGACCGGGCCGTTCGCGTCGAGCGAGCGCATCATCTCGTCGGACATCGACGAGCTCGTCTCCTGCCAGACACCGACGACCTGCTCGTAGCGCTCGTCCTCGGTGATGAGGCCGCGCTGGAACTGGCGGTCGATGGCCGAGACGGAGTCGTCGGCGGCCTTGAGGCGCTCGGGCTTGTCCTTGGGGATCTCGATGTCGAACAGGCCGATGGTCATCCCGCCGCGGGTCGCGAACTCGAAGCCCACGCTCTTGATGCCATCGACGAGATGGGCGGTCTCCTCCGGGCCGAGCTGCCGATAGCAGACATCGACGAGCTCCTTGAGGTCGGCTCGGCGCATGACCGTGTCATGGAAGCGCAGCGGATCGGGCAGGATCTGGTTGAAGATCACCCGCCCGATGGTCGTCCGGCGACGCTCCAGCTGGAGCGTCTCGGTCTCGGGGTTCCAGGACTTGACCTCGACGTCGATCAGCTCGTGGAGCGTCGCGCCGGTCTTCTCGCGCAGTCGGTAGCCGAGGATCGCCTCGTCCTCCGATGAGAAGACGCGGACACGCTGGCCCTTGATCGGGTCGGCGTCCATGGTCAGGTAGTAGCAGCCCAGGACCATGTCCTGGGTCGGCGCGACGACCGGGCTGCCATCGGCGGGCGACAGCAGGTTCGCGGTCGAGAGCATCATCGTCCGGGCTTCTTCCTGGGCGGCCGTCGAGAGCGGCACGTGGACCGCCATCTGGTCGCCGTCGAAGTCCGCGTTGAACGCGGTGCAGACGAGCGGGTGGATCTGGATGGCCGAGCCCTCGACGAGGACCGGCATGAACGCCTGGATGCCCAGGCGGTGGAGCGTCGGGGCACGGTTCAGCAGGACCGGGTGGTCCTTGATGACCTCTTCGAGGACATCCCAGACCTCGGGCCGGACGCGCTCGACGATGCGCTTGGCGCTCTTGATGTTGTGGGCGAAGCCCTTCTCGACGAGCTGGCGCATGACGAACGGCTTGAACAGCTCGAGGGCCATCTTCTTGGGCAGCCCGCACTGGTGGAGCTTGAGCTCCGGGCCGACCACGATGACCGAGCGGCCGGAGTAGTCGACACGCTTGCCGAGCAGGTTCTGGCGGAAGCGGCCCTGCTTGCCCTTGAGCATGTCGCTCAGGGACTTCAGGCGATGGTTGCCGGTGCCGGCGATCGCCCGGCCGCGGCGGCCGTTGTCGATCAGCGCGTCGCACGCCTCCTGGAGCATCCGCTTCTCGTTCCGGATGATGATCTCGGGCGCGTTCAGCTCGAGCAGCCGCTTGAGGCGGTTGTTCCGGTTGATCACGCGGCGATACAGATCGTTCAAGTCGGAGGTCGCAAAGCGGCCACCGTCCAGCGGAACCAGCGGGCGCAGCTCCGGCGGAATGACCGGAATCACCTCGAGCATCATCCATTCCGGCTTATTGGTGCCCGAGATCTTGAAGGACTCG
>DASYJV010000344.1:0-2466 GCA_035996105.1 Candidatus Limnocylindrales bacterium
TCCCCGGGACCGAGGACCCGCTGGCCGTCGACCGGCCGGACGGGATGACGGCGATCGTGGCCGAAGCGGAGCGCATCGGGTTCCCGCTGCTGGTCAAGGCAGCCGCCGGCGGCGGGGGACGGGGGATGCGCCGGGTCGCGACCGTGTCGGCGTTGCCGGCCGCACTTGCCGCCGGGGCCGCCGAGGCGATGTCCGCCTTCGGTGACGGATCGGTCTACCTGGAACGCGAGATCCGGCCGGCTCGCCACGTCGAAGTCCAGCTGCTCGGGGACGGCGCCGGTCGGATCGTCGCCATCGGTGAACGCGATTGTTCCCTCCAGCGGCGCCACCAGAAGCTCGTCGAGGAGGCCCCGGCCCCGGGGCTGACGAGCGACGACCGGCGCCGCCTGTTCGACCTGGCCGTCAGGGTCGGCTCCGCGGCCGGGCTCCGCAACGCCGCCACGGCAGAGTTCCTGCGCGCCCCCGACGGGGTCTTCTACTTCCTCGAGGTGAACACCCGGCTCCAGGTCGAACACGGCGTCACCGAGCTCGTCACGGGACTCGACATCGTCCATGAGCAGTTCTGGCTCGCCGCCGGCGAGCCGCTGTCGCCCGGTGCCCTCGCCGCCGCCGAGCAAGCCGCCGACCCGGCCCGGCATGCCATCGAGGTCCGGCTGACCGCCGAGGACCCGTCCCGCGACTTCGCGCCGACGCCGGGCCGCGTCCGTCGCTGGGTCATGCCCGGCGGTCCCGGGGTCCGGGTCGACACCGGCGTCCGATCCGGCGACCGCGTCCCACCCGAGTACGACAACCTCGTCGCGAAAGTCATGGTCGTCGCCCCGGACCGGGGCGCCGCGATCGATCGGCTCGCGCGCGCGCTCGACGAGATCGAGATCGCCGGCATCCAGACCACCCTGCCATTCCATCGTTTCGTGGCCCGCCACGACGGTTTCCGTGCCGGCGACCTCTCGACCGATTGGGTGGGCGAGCACTGGGATGGGCCGGCGGAACGAACCCGGTGGGTCGGTGCCGCGGTCGAGGCGGCGGTCGCGGCTGCCCGAGCGATGGGGCAGGGGATGCCGACGTCCGCCGGGTCCGGGCCGGTCGTCAGCGACAGTGGCACGAGCGCCGCCATCGATGGCCGGCCGGTCGTCCCAGGCGTCGACGCGCCCGAGGGCTGGGCGGCGGCCGCCCGTGCCGACGCCATCGAACGCTGGCCGGGATGAGCGGCTTCCGCGTCATCGATCGCTCGACCGGGGAGCCGGTCGTCGGGCCCGATCGGCAGGTCGCTGCGACCCCGCGGCCGACGCCGCCCAGCGAACGCCCGGTCGTCCTGCCCGGAGCCGCCGCGTCCACGGTCCGCGGACGGACCGCCGTGGAGGTCGTGGTCGCGGGCTGGCAGTTCGAGTTCGAGGTCGAGGACGCCGACCTGGCCGAGCTCCGGGATCGTGCCACCGGCGGTCGCGATGCCGCCACGCACCACGGCCCGACCGAGGTTCGTGCCATCATCCCGGGACGCGTCGTGTCCATCGTGGTCGTGGTCGGCGACGAGGTCACGGCCGGTCAGCGGCTGCTCGCGGTGGAGGCGATGAAGATGGAGAACGAGCTTCGCGCCCCTCGCGACGGGACGGTCGAGCGGGTCACGGTCTCGGTCGGCCAGACCGTCGAACTGGGTGACGCACTGGTCGTGATCCGATGACCCGGCCCGATCGCCCGACGGGCGAGGCCCAAGATCCCGGTCGCGAACGCTGGCGCGCGACCCTCCGCGCGAAGGCACTCGGCGCGGCACCGGAGCGCCGCGATCCGTTCGAGACCTCCTCTGGGATCGTCATCCGCGACCTCTACACCGCGGCCGACACCGCCGCCCTCGACGAGGACCCGGACCTCGGCAGACCCGGGGAGTACCCGTTCACCCGGGGCGTGCAACCCACGATGTATCGCGGACGCTTCTGGACGATGCGGCAGTACGCCGGGTTCGCGACCGCGGAGGAGACCAACCAGCGGTTCCGATATCTGCTCGACCAGGGCCAGACCGGGCTCTCGGTGGCCTTCGACCTGCCGACCCAGATGGGCTATGACTCCGACGCCCGGGAGGCTGAAGGCGAGGTCGGTCGAGTCGGAGTCCCGATCTCGAGCCTGGCCGACATGGCCATCCTGCTCGACGGCCTGCCGCTCGACGAGGTCAGCACGTCGATGACGATCAACGCCACGGCACCGATCCTGCTCGCGCTCTACGTCGCGGCCGCCGAGGCCCAGGGCGTGCCGCGGTCGGCCATCGGCGGGACCACCCAGAACGACATCCTCAAGGAGTACATCGCCCGCGGCACGTACATCTTCCCGCCGCGTGCGTCGATGCGCCTCGTCACCGACGTCTTCGAGTTCTGCGCCGCCGAGCTCCCGAAATGGAACACGATCTCGATCTCCGGCTACCACATGCGCGAGGCCGGGGCGACCGCCGCGCAGGAGCTCGCCTTCACCCTGGCCGAT
>DASYJV010000345.1:0-6409 GCA_035996105.1 Candidatus Limnocylindrales bacterium
GGGATGACGATCTTGGTGTTCGGGCTCGCGGCGAACTTGCTCAACGTATCGAGCTGCAGGATCGCCACCAGGGTGGGATCCGGACCGGCCGTCTTGATCGCTCCGTAGACGATCTCAATGGCGCGGGCCCGGCCCTCCGCCTCGAGGATGGCGGCCTGCCGATTCCCCTCGGCGATGAGGATGGCCGCCTGCCGCTCACCCTCGGCACTCTTGACCGCCGCCTGCCGCGCACCGTCGGCGACGTTGACCGCCGATTGCTGGAGGCCCTCCGACTGGAGGATCTTGGCCCGCTTCTCCTGGTCGGCCTGCTTCTGGAGCGCGAGGGCCTGGAGGATCTGGGGCGGCGGGGTGATCTCGACGATCTCGATCCGGTTGATCCGGATCCCCCACTTGTCGGTGACCGCCTCCATCTGCTGCTGCACGTCGACGTTGATCCGCTCCCGTTCGGATAGCGCCTCGTCGAGCGACAGCGTCCCGATCACGGAGCGCAGCGCGGTGCGGGCGAGCGCGTCGATGGCGACATCGAAGTTCGCGATGCTGAAGAGGGCCTGCTTGGCATCGACCACCTGGGTGAAGATCGTGGCGTTGACCGACACCACGACGTTGTCCTTGGTGATGACCTCCTGCCGATCGCCGGGTCGCGGGAACTCGCGCATGTCGACCGTCACGAGGGCATCGATGAACGGCGCGATGATCACCAGTCCGGGTTCGTGGATGCCGCGGAACTCACCGAGTCGCTTGACCACGCCGACGGAGCCCTGCTGGACGAGATTGACGGTGCTCCGGAGCAGGTAGAAGGCAAACGCGATGAACAGGAGCGCAACTACCAGCGCGACGATCAGGGTGACCGATCCGCTATCCATCTCGCATCTCCGCTGTGACGGACCCAGGAGCGGGTCGGACTGCGAGCGTCGTCCCGCGGACGGCGGTCACGATGACGGGATCGCCCGAACCGATCGGCTGGCTCTCCGACGAGGCCATCCAGATCTCGCCCGCAAGGCGGACATGACCGGGATGGAGTTCGTCACCGATGGCGTCGAGCGCGAGCGCACGTTGGCCGACGAACCCGCCGTGGACACCTGGCGTGAGCGGGGCCTCGCCGCGCCGGCGGAGTCGCTGGCTGAGGAACGGCCGGACGATCACGACGCCACCCATCGCCACGACCAGCGCAACGACGGCCTGGATCCAGATCGCGACATCCGGGACGATGAAGGCGAGCACACCGCCGGCAAAGGCTCCGGCGGCGAGGAAGACCGCGAAGAACGTCGTGCTCGCGAGCTCGAGCACGAGCAACCCCAGTGCCGCGACGAACCAGAACACGTACATCGGCATGACGACAATCTACGCCGTTCGCTGCGAGCCGTTATCCCGCGCGTTCCAGGATCGGGCGAACGTCGGTGATGAAGCGGGTCATCGATTCCTCGTCGTAGGGCGAGGGGTACCCGGCGATGAGGTGGCGATAGCCGATGCCGAGGTAGGGGAGCAGCCGCTCGGCGACCTGCTCAGGGGTCCCGACCGGCTGGTCCTTCCACGGGTCCGATCGCCCGTTGCGTTCGAACATGGCCGCCTGGACCCGGGCGGCCTCGGCCGGTGAATCGCGGATGATGACGGCCCCGATCCCGGTCGTTCGCTCGATCTCGGCCGGATCACGTCCGACCGTCTCGCAGTGCTGGACGAGGATCGCCTCCTTGCGCCGGACAGTGTCGAACCCGCCACCGACGTTGTTCGCGTCGGCGTACCGGGCGACGAGCTTGAGGGTGACCTGCTCGCCGCCGCCGCCGACCAGGAGCGGCAGACGTTCCTGGATCGGGAGCGGGTCGTTGCGAACCGCCTTGGCGGCGTACCGCGGGCCTGACGCCGTCGGCCGCTCGTCGTGGAGCATCCCGCGCATGATCGGGAGCGCCTCGCTCAGCCAGCGCAGCCGTTCCGGGAAGCCGCTGCCGAACGGGATCCCGAAGGCCTCGTGTTCCTCCTCGAACCAGGCGCCGCCGATCCCGAGGATCGCTCGGCCGCCCGAGATGTGGTCGAGGGTCGTCGCCATCTTCGCGGTCAATGCGGGCTCACGGAACGTGTTGGCGCCGACCATCAGACCGATGCGGATCTTGTGCGTGGCCTGGGCCCACGCCGCGAGGGTGAGCCAGCCTTCGAACATCGGTCCGTCCGAGCTGCCAACGATGGGATAGAGGTGGTCCCAGGTCCAGAGCGACGTGTACCCGAGCCGGTCGGCTCGGACCCCGGCCTCAAGGAGGGCTGGCCAGTCGGTGTACTGGTTCCAGCAGAGCGCGCCAAGCCGCAGGTCGTTCATGCGCCGGCGCGGAAGCCGACCTGCGCGGCGATGGCGGACCGAAGCCAGGGCGCCCGTGCATCCTCGACCGAGCGGACCTTGACGTGGCGGATCCGCTTCCCGGTGCCCTCGATCCGGCCGTCGGGGTTCGCGAGCTCTGCGCCGTCGGCGAGCTGGAGGTTGACGTGCGCCTTGTGCGGGATGATCGCGAACCGGAAGTCGCGGATCGATCGTCCGCTCCCGAATGCGAGGAGGCCATCACCGCGGTCGAACCACTCCTTGCCCTCCGGGTAGCCTTCGAGCACGGTCGACCGAAGGGCTCGGGCGATGTCGGCCACGGCGGGCGCCGTCGTGGCAAGGTGTCGATCGAAGGCAAGCGCCTCCTCGTTCATCGTCATCGGACGACGAGATTGACGAGCTTGCCGCCGCCGGCGAACACGATCCGGTCGGGCGTCCGGCTGGCGAGGGCCGCCTGGATCTTCGGGCGCGCGAGCACGGCCGCCTCGATCTCGGCCTGGGTCGCGTTGGCGGGGACGACGACCTTGTCGCGCAGCTTGCCGTTGACCTGGACGGGGACCTCGCGGGTCGACTCGACGACCGCGCCGGGGTCCACCTCGGGCCACGACTCGGCATGGATGGAGCTCCATGGCCGGCCCATCTCGGTCAGCCGCCGGCTCCACAGCTCCTCGGTGATGTGCGGGGCGGCCGGCGCCAGCATCAGCAGGAGCAGCCGGACCGTCTCGTCCCATTCCGGCGAGCCGGCGACGACCGTCCCGCGGTAGCGGAACAGGGCATTGGCCAGCTCCATGAGCTTGGCGATCATGGTGTTGAAGTGGAATGCCTCGTAGTCGGCCGAGACATCGCGCAGGGTCCGGTGCGCCGCCGAGCGCAGCGCTGCCCGGGCATCGGCCTCGTGCTCGCCGGCCGGCAGCGAGCCCGCGTCCGGGTCGCCCGGCTCGTGGCCGTGCGCGTCGAGCAGCAGGGTCCAGATCCGGTTCAGAAAGCGATGGACGCCACCGATCCCGGTCGGGCTCCACGGGCCGCCCTGATCCCACGGGCCCATGAACATCAGGAACAGCCTGACGGTGTCCGCCCCGTACCGACGCACGAGCTCGTCCGGGTCCTGGACGTTGCCCCGCGACTTGCTCATCCGCTCGCCGTCGGCGCCCAGGATCTGGCCCTGGTTGAACAGCCGCTTGAACGGCTCGCGCTCGCCGACCAGCCCGAGATCGGCCATCGCCTTGGTCCAGAACCGGCTGTACATCAGGTGCATGACAGCGTGCTCCGCGCCGCCGGTGTACTGGTCGACCGGCGTCCAGCGGTCGGCCAGCGCGCGATCCACCGGACCGTCCGCCTGGTGCGGTGAGAGGTAGCGGAACCAGTACCACGACGAATCCACGAACGTGTCCATCGTGTCCGTCTCGCGACGCGCCGGTCCACCGCAACGTGGACAGGTCGTCCGCAGGAACGCCTCGTCGTGATTGAGCGGGTTGTCGCCGCTCCCCGCGTAGTCGACGGTCTCGGGTAAACGGACCGGGAGGTCCTCATCCCGCACGGGGACGACGCCGTCGCGCTCGCAGTAGACGACCGGGATCGGCGTGCCCCAGTAGCGTTGTCGACTCACAAGCCAGTCGCGCAGGCGGTAGGTCACCTTTGGCTCGGCCAGACCACGCTCGGCCAGCTCCGCGACGATGGCCTTGCCGCCGTCGTCGGCCGGCATCCCGCTGAACCGGTCGCTGTTGACGAGGATCTCCCCGGCCGCATGGGCGATGAAGGCGCCGTCCACCGGCGCGTCGGGATCCTCGTCCGGCGCGGCCACCACCCGGCGGATCTCGAGCCCGAACGTGCGCGCGAACTCGAAGTCGCGCTCATCGTGGGCCGGGACGGCCATGATCGCGCCCGTGCCGTATCCCGCCAGGACGTAGTCGGCCACGAAGATCGGGATCCGCTCCCCGTTGACGGGGTTGATCGCCGCCGCGCCGATCGCGACCCCGGTCTTCTCGCGGTCCCTCGACAGCCGGTCGATCTCGGTCCGGCGACGGGCCTGGGCGACATACGCCTCGACCTCCGCGAGCCGGTCCGGGTGGGTCAGCTTCGGGACGAGCGGGTGCTCCGGGGCGAGGACCATGAACGTCGCGCCGAAGAGCGTGTCCGGTCGGGTCGTAAAGACGCGCAGCCGGTCGCCGCCGGGCTGGTAGTCGTCCGCGGCGACCTCGAATTCGATCTCCGCGCCCTCGGAGCGGCCGATCCAGTTGGTCTGCTGGACCTTGATCGGCTCGGGCCAGTCGATCCCGCTGAAGTCGAGCAGCTCGTCGGCGTAGGCGGTCGTGCGCAGGAACCATTGCTCCAGGTCGCGCTTCTCGACCAGCGCTCCACACCGCCAGCAGTGACGGTCGGTCCCCTCGACCTGCTCGCGGGCCAGCGTCCCGTCGTTGGGACACCAGTCGACGGCCGACATCGCCCGGTACGCCAGGCCGGCCTCCAGGAAGCGCAGGAAGAGCCACTGGTTCCACCGATAGAACTCGGGATCGGCGGTCACGACCTCCGACTTCCAGGCGAAGGTGGCGCCCATCGAGCGCAGCTGGCGACGCATGTTCTCGATGTTCTGCATCGTCCAGGTGAAGGGGTGGCCGCCGCCCTTGATCGCGGCATTCTCGGCCGGCAGCCCGAAGGCATCGAACCCGATCGGAAAGAAGACGTTGTACCCGTGCATCCGGCGGAACCGTGCCAGGGCATCGGTCGGCGTCTTGATGTACCAGTGGCCGATGTGCAGATCGCCCGACGGATAGGGATACATCGTCAGCAGGTAGTACTTGGGCCGCGAGCTGTCCTCGAGGTCGGTCTCGTTCATCTCGAGCTCGGCCCAGCGGGCCTGCCAGCGCGGCTCGATCGCGGTCGCGTCGTAGCGCTCGATCCGGTTGCGGGGATCGGTCGGCTCGGCGATCGGGACGGGCTCGGCGATGTCGGTCACGTATTCCCTCGGAGACAGGTCACCCCCCGCCGCGCCGGCGAGGGGTGAGAGGTCGGCGGTCGCATTGGTGGAGCTACGGGGACTCGAACCCCGGACCCCCTGCATGCCATGCAGGTGCTCTTCCAGCTGAGCTATAGCCCCACGGAACGCGGAGTCTAGCAGAGGGAGCTGCCCAGTCAGGATCGCGGGTGAGCCGTCCCGGGCTGGTGGTATGTCACCATCGCCCGGTGAGCACGTTCGACCTCCTGCTCCGGGGCGGGACCGTCATCGATGGCAGCGGCAGCCCCGGTGTCCGGGCCGACGTCGGTGTGCTGGGCGACCGGATCCTTGCGGTGGGCGACCTGTCGGCGATCGATGCCGGCGAGGTCGAGACCGTCCTCATGGTCGACGGGCGTGTCGTCGCACCGGGCTTCATCGATCCGCACGGGCACTCGGACGGGACGCTCTTCCTCGACGGCGCCCTGGCGAGCCACCTGCACCAGGGGTTCACCACCCAGCTCTCGGGCAACTGCGGGGACAGCCTCGCCCCCATCACCGACCTTGGCCGCGAGACCGTCGCCCTGTCGCTGCGACCGAACGGGCTGGTCGCGCGGTGGCGGACGTTCGCGGAGTATCTCGACCGGGTCGCCGAGCAGCCGATCGGACCGAATGTCGCGTTCCTGGTCGGCCATGGCACCATCCGGGCGTCGGTCCTTGGCGCCGATGCGCGGGCGGCGACCGAGGTCGAGCTGAGCGCGATGGTCGACGCTGTCGAGGCCGCGATGGAGGCCGGCGCGATCGGCCTCTCCTCGGGACTGATCTATGCGCCGGGGATGCACGCCCCGCCCTCCGAGCTGGACGCCCTGGTCGGGGCCACCGCTCGCCATGGCGGGCTGTATTCGACCCACATGCGCAACGAGGCGGATGGCCTGTTCGCTTCGCTCGACGAATCGATCGCGGCGGTCCGGGCAGGCGGGTCGGGGGCGCGGCTCCAGGTCTCGCATCTCAAGTGCGCCTCGCGGGCCGTCTGGGGCCGCGCGGCCGAGGCGATCGACCGCCTTGATCGGGCCAGGGCGGCAGGTCTCGACGTCGCCGCCGACCAGTATCCCTATACGGCAGCCGCGACCACGCTGGCCACGGTCCTGCCTCCCGGGCTCCAGGGCCTTGGCGTCGAA
>DASYJV010000346.1:0-2872 GCA_035996105.1 Candidatus Limnocylindrales bacterium
GGATCCGTGACCGCGAAGTCGAGGGGTCGCCGACCAGATGTTCCAGCTCTTCCTGTTCCTCCACGTGATGGGTGCCATCGCTGTCTTCGGCCCCACCTTCGTGTTCCCGATCATCGGCAGCATGGCCGCCAAGAGCCCGCAGAACGGTCCGTTCGCGGCCGCGCTTTCCGAGTTCATCGAGCGACGGCTGGTGCTGCCAGGCGCCGTGGTGCAGGGGATCACCGGTGTGGCGCTGATCCTGATCCTCGGTGCCGATCTGACGAGCCCGACCTATCGCTGGCTGGTCGGCGGGATCATCCTGTACCTCATCGCCATCGCCTTCGCGGCGTTCGTGCAGGCTCGCAACGCCGAGAAGCTGGTCCATCTCACGGCCGGCGGCCCGCCCCCCGGACCGCCACCGGCGGGTGCTCCGGCCGGCCCGCCACCGGAAGTCGCCGCCACGATCCAGGCGCTCCAGCGCGGCGGGATGATCCTGACCGTGCTCATCGTCCTGATCGTGATCCTGATGGTGACCAAGCCGGGCTTCTGAGCCGGTCGCTAGGATAGCGACGTACGCCCGACAGGAGACCCAGCCCCGATGCCGAACGTCGCGTCCTCCCCGGCCGAGCTGCTCGCCGCGCTGGCGGGCAGCGCCCATCTCGATGGCGACCAGCTCGTCGTCGACGACGAGGGCGCGTTCCGCGACTCGGGGATCCGCGAGCTGGCGTGGACCGCCGCCTTCTCGACCGACGATGCCACCGTCGTGGCCGCACAGTGGCTCGTCTGGGAGGCGAGCCAGGGGCTGGGGGCCCGATCGGCCAGCATCCAGGGCCTGTACGAGGCAAGGGCGCGCGGCGAGGTTTCCGGCTTCACGGTGCCCGCCATCAACCTACGAGCCCAGACCTTCGACATGGCCCGGACGGTCTTCGAGGCGGCCGAGGCGGCCGATGTCGGGGCGCTCATCCTCGAGCTGGCGCGCAGCGAGCAGACCTATACGTTCCAGCGGCCGATCGACTACGCCACAGCGGTCCTGGCGGGTGCCATCGCCGCCGGCTGGCAAGGCCCGGTCTTCATCCAGGGCGATCACTACCAGTTCAATGCCAAGAAATACTCGGCCGACCCGGAGGCGATGACCGAGGAGATCCGGCGTGCCTGCCGGCTGGCGATCGATGCCGGGTACCGCAACATCGACATCGACTCCTCGACGCTGGTCGACCTCTCGAAGCCTACCGTCGAGGAGCAGCAGCACGAGAACTACCGCCGCGCCGCCGAGCTGACGGCGCTCATCCGCTCCCTCGAGACGGATGGGGTGACGATCAGCGTCGGTGGCGAGATCGGCGAAGTCGGCAGCCAGAACTCGACGCTCGAGGAGCTGGGCGCCTATCTCGCCGGCTACCGCCGCGAGCTCGACAAGCGGGCGCCAGGCGCGAAGGGGATCTCCAAGGTCAGTGTCCAGACGGGGACATCGCACGGCGGGGTCCCGCTCCCGGACGGGAGCGTGGCAGAGGTCAAGCTCGATTTCGAAGTCCTCCGAGAGCTCGGCGAGCACGCTCGCGAACACGGCCTGGCCGGCGCCGTCCAGCACGGTGCGTCCACCCTCCCCGATGAGCTGTTCCATCGCTTCCCGGCGGTCGAGACGGCCGAGATCCATCTCGCGACCGGCTTCCAGAACGCGCTCTTCGAGCACCCCGCGTTCCCGGACCGGCTCCATCGCGAGATCGAGGCGTGGGTCTTCGCCAACTGCGCCGACGAGCGCAAGCCCGGGCAGACCGATCAGCAATTCGTGTACACGTCGCGCAAGAAGGCCATCGGGCCGTTCAAGCGACAGCTGTGGGAGCTCGAGACGAAGGACGAGATCCTTGCCGCCCAGCGACGCAAGATCTCGTATCTCTTCACGGAGCTCCGGGTCAACGACACGCGCCAGATGGTCGCCGAGCACATCCGGCCGCTGGAGTCCCATCGCCCGATCCCCGATGGGCTCCGCGAGGCGCTCGCCGCGCGCTGAACCCCCGGGGCCACCGCCCGCGCCCGGTCGAATCGCCCTCCGCAACGGCGATTGACGGCCCTCCGCGCGGTGCTATCCTCCCGCGCAGGTCGAGTGTCGTATCGAGGGACGACGGTCGATCGTTCCCGGCGTCCGTGTGGCACTCCAGAGGAAGTTCGCACCCAGCGGTGCGGAGCAGGGAGGCGAACTCGTGGCGGGACCAGCTGCTGACTCAGCCCAGGACATCGCGGCACGCGACGATGCGCACCTGGTGTCGCTCGGGATCAAGCCCCAACTGAACCGATCGCTGGGGTTCCTCGCGAACTTCGCCCTCGCCTTCAGCTTCATCAGTGTCTCGACGGGATCGTTCGGCAATTTCGGGGTCGGCATCGGTCTGGGCGGGCCGATGATGTTCTGGACCTGGCCGATCATCGTCGCGGGCCAGACACTGGTGGCCCTCGGTTTCGCCGAGCTGGCGAGCCATTACCCGGTCGCCGGATCGATCTATCAGTGGTCGAAGCGACTATCGAACCGAACGCTCGGCTGGTTCACCGGCTGGTTCTACTTCTGGGCGCAGGTGGTGACGGTCACGGCCGTCGCCTGCATCGTCGCCTTCGTGGTCGACGGGATCGTCGGTCAGAAGGACTTCCTCGCGAGCAAGTCGCCGCTCGGCGTCGGCGACATGTTCACGTTCATCGCGCTGACGACGCTGGTCCTGACCACGATCATCAATGCCTTCGGGGTCCGCCTCGTCGCGACGCTCAACAACATCGGCGTCGGGACCGAGATCCTGGGGATGCTCGTCTTCGCGCTCATCCTGCTGTTCTTCGCGAACCACCAGTCGCCCGACGTCCTCACCCAGACATTCGGGGCCGAGGATGCCCAACACGGCAACATGGTTGCGACGTT
>DASYJV010000347.1:0-7112 GCA_035996105.1 Candidatus Limnocylindrales bacterium
ATGCCGTCCACCCCGAAGTGCTCGACGGCGATGGTGGCGACCCGGGCGATCTCCTCGAAGGACAGGACCTCGTCGCGGGGCACCCACGCCATGCCTTCCTCCGGCATGCAGTACGTGCACCGGAAGTTGCACCGGTCGGTCACCGAGATGCGCAGGTCACGCATCGCCCGGCCAAGCGTGTCGCTCAGTCCGGGGCGGCCATCGAACGGCTGCGGGGCATCCATCGGGGCCATGGTAGCCCGGAAGGACCGATTGCCCGGCGGTACCACCGGGTCTCGCCCACTGGTACCACTAGCCAACTGCACCTTACCAACCCTCGCTGCCACGATGCCAACAAGCGGCGGAAGTCGGACCGACCCCTCCCGACATTCCCGTATGAGGAACATGAACCAATGGCGCAGAGCGAAACGCGGCCGGGCTTCCGGCTCCCCTGGACATCAGAGCCAGCACAGGCCGTAGCGACGGTGGCGGACGACCCGGCGATCGCCGAGGAAGCCGCTCCTGCCGACGACGCCACCGAGGCCGCCGTGGCCACCCAGGCTGAAGAAGCCACCCAGACAGCGGCCACGCCCGCCGAGGAGCCGGACCCAGTGACGACCCAGACGTTCGACGCGACAGCCGTGGCCGGCACCCGCCGGCCCACGAAGTTCATGGCCGAGATGAGCCGCGCGATGCAGGGTGCCGCCGAAACGGCACGCGATGAGACGCTGGCTCGACTGGCCGCCGACCTCAAGACAGTGGTCGAAGAGATCCAGGCAGCCGCGACAGTCGAAGCCGCCGAGCTCCGCCGCCGAGCCGACGACGATGTCGCATCCGTCCGCGACTGGTCGAAGGCCGAGATCGCTCGCATCCGCGAGGAGACCGAGGGTCGCATCGCGGCGCGCAAGCGCGGTCTCGATACCGAGATCGACGCCCACACCGAGACCATCGGGGCACGTGTCGACCACGTCGGCGCGACGGTCACCGAATACGAAGCCGTCATGGCCGCCTTCTTCGAGCGCATGAAGGCCGAGCACGAGCCGAGCCGCATCGCGGCGATGGCCGAGCAGATGCCCGATCCGCCCGACCTGGCCACCGTCGCCGCGACGATCTCCGGACCGACCGATTCGACGTTCCAGCTGCGCGCCGCGCTGGTCGCCCTGACCCCGCTCGATCCGGACACCGCGGACGTCGCCTCGTACGACGACGGGAGCGACGAGAACGGACCCGATTTCGCGGCCGCCGAGGCCGAGGCCACCGCCCTCGTCGCCGACACCGAGCCCGAGACCGTCGTCGCCGCCTCCGAGCACGACGCGGACCCGGCTCGCCTGGCCGCCACCGACGATGACGCCCCGATGGGCGAGCGCACGACCACCCGCGTGGTCGTCGTCGGCCTGGTCAGTGTGGCCAGCATCGCCACCTTCAAGCGCAGCCTCGGACGCGTGCACGGCGTCTCGGCCATCGGCGTCGCCTCCGGCCCCGACGGCGAGTTCGTCTTCACCGTCAGCCACGGTTCCAACCTGGCCCTGAGCGAAGCGATCACCGGACTGCCTGGCTTCGAAGCCCAGGTCACCGCCGAGACCGCCAGCGGCCTGCAGGTCACTGCCCACGATCCCGATACCGGCGCCTGACGCCCCCAAACCCTAGGAGTCACCCGTGGCCCGTCCCGCAGTCGTTGTCGCCCTTCCCCTTTCCGAGTCGACCACGGTCTCCACGGAGCTCCTCGCTGCCGGTTTCGAGGTCATCTCCGTCGAGCATCCGCGTGAGCTCGAGGGGGCCCTCGACGCCCGGCGCGATGTCGCCGTCGCGATCATCGATGGCGAGCTCGAACCCGCGGAGGCAGAGGCGTACGAGAACGCGCTGCGCCAGGCCGGCCGACCCATCCCGACGCTGACCGTCGTCTCGCCGCGCGCCTTCGAGCGGTTGTCGGTGGCGCCCGAGGCCGATCCAGACAACGAATACTTCACTCGGCCCTACTCGGCCGACTCGATCCGCTGGCGCGTCGAAGCGATGTGCATCCGTCGCGAGACTGTCGACGACGGCAGCGGTCCGATCCTCCAGGGCGGCGACATCGGCATCGGCAGCTGGACCGGGCGAGCCACCACGATCGCGGTCTTCAACCCGAAGGGCGGCGTCGGCAAGACGACGGTCGCGACCAATCTGGCCGCCGCGCTCCAGACCCGCAAGGGCAAGTCGGTCCTGCTCATCGACGCAGACACCGTGACCGGCCACGTGACCAGCTCGCTCGGGATCGACTCGATCCGGACGGTGGCCGACAGCTGGCGCGATGAGGCCGACGGCGGGCCCGTCGAGAGCCTCTACGACATCGCCTCGTCGCATCCCTCGGGGATGAAGGTCGTGGCCCTGACCGATTCGCCGCTCCACACCGACGTCCTCGACCCCGCCCGGATGGCCGCCGCGATCGCGGCCGCGCGCGGTCGGGTCGACGTCATCGTGATCGACCTGCACCCGTCGTACAGCACCCTCAACCAGGCGATCTTCGAGGAAGCCGATCGGATCCTCGTGCCGGTGACACCGGACGTCCCGGCCATCCGGGCGGCGGTCCAGCTGCGCGACGTCGCCGGCGGCCTCGGCTGCCGCGAGCGCCTCTCGCTGGTCATCAACCGGGCCAACAGCGGTGTCAGCGTCGCCGACATGGAGCGCACCTTCGGGACGCCTGCGCTGGCGCAGATCCGGTCCGGCGGCCTGCTCTTCGTACGTGCGGCCAACGAGGGCCGGACCGTCATCGAGATGTTCCCGAAAGAGAAGATCAGCGCCGACTTCGACGTCCTCGCGGACCGCGTCCTGGGGAACCCTTCCAAGGCGCCGACACCGGTCAAGACCGGCTTCCGGATCCCGTCGCGCGCGAGGGAAACCGTCCGCGCCTGACCCTCGCGGGTCTTCGCCGAGCCGTCAGGCCCGGTCGGTCCAGTTCACGCCGCCGAGCGGCGCCCCGGGCAGCCGTTCGTGTGGCTCGCCGGTCCGCGCATCGACCTGTCGGACGCCGCGCAGGTACTGGCGATTGACGAGGATGGCGGTGCCCTGCTCCGTCCCCGACAGCGGCCCATCCTCCCCGGAGACCGTGGCGCCCGCGACCGCGAAGAACATCTCGTTGGATCGGCGCAGCAGGCTGTCCGGCTCGAAGCCCGGGTAAAGGTGGACCGTGCCGACCACCCGATAGGGCGGCACGTCGAGGGCGACTTCATACGAGACCTTGTGGATCCGATGCGCATCGCGCTCCTCGACCGTCTCGGGAAGCGAATCATCGCCGGCCATGACCAGGATCAGGTCATAGGGGTCGACCGACTTGAGGCCGGGCGCCGGCGCCATCGGCTCGGACCCGTCGACCGGCGCCCACAGGACGTCCGCGATGGCCACCGGTTCGCGCCGGTTGAGGGCGTCCGTCACCCGCCCGCCGATGACCATCCGTCCCGTGAGACGCCATTCCTCCGTGATGCCATCGAAGACCGCTCCCTCGCCGACCGGTTCGGGCGGCGGTTCGGTGGCCGATGGCGCCGGCTCGGCCTCCGCCGGCGCCCGCTTGCGCTTCAGGAAATCGAACGGCACGTCACTCCTCCGCCGCGCCCGAGTTCTCGCGGATCGTCTCCACGACGCCGGCATCGGCGAGCGTCGTGGTGTCACCGAGGACGCGCCCCTCGGCGATATCGCGCAGCAGGCGGCGCATGATCTTGCCCGAGCGCGTCTTGGGTAGATCCGGCACGAACATCAGGAACTTCGGACGGGCGATCGGACCGATGACGTGGGCCACGTGCTCGCGCAGCTGGACGGCCAATGTGTCCGAGGCCTGCTGATCGGCCTTGAGGATGACGAAGGCGAAGATCGCCTGGCCGGAGACGTCGTCCTTCTTGCCGACGACCGCCGCCTCCGCCACCGACTTGTGGTCGACGAGTGCGGATTCCACCTCGGTCGTCGAGATCCGGTGGCCGGCCACGTTCATGACGTCGTCGACCCGGCCGAGCAGCCACAGATAGCCGTCGGCGTCGCGCCGCGCACCGTCTCCCGCGAAATACATCCCGGGAAACCGGCTCCAGTAGGTCTCCTTGTAGCGTTCGGGGTCGCCGTAGATCCCGCGCAGCATGGCCGGCCACGGCCGCTTGAGCACGAGATAGCCGCCACCGCCGAGGGGGACCGGGTTGCCGCTGCCGTCGACGACGTCGGCGTCGATGCCCGGGAATGGGAAGGTGGCCGAGCCGGGCTTCGTGACGGTCACCCCGGGGAGCGGAGAGATGAGGATCTGGCCGGTCTCGGTCTGCCACCACGTGTCGACGACCGGTGCCTTGTCGCCGCCGATGTGCTCGCGGTACCACAGCCACGCCTCGGGGTTGATCGGTTCGCCGACCGAGCCAAGGACGCGCAACGTCGAGAGGTCGTGCTTCTTCGGCCACGCCTCACCCTGCTTCATGAACGCCCGGATCGCGGTCGGAGCGCAGTACAGGATCGAGACCTTGTAGTCCTCGACGATCTGCCACCAGCGATCCCAGGTCGGCGTGTCCGGGGCGCCCTCGTACAGCACGCCGGTCGTGGCATTGGCCAGCGGGCCGTAGACGATGTAGCTGTGGCCGGTGACCCAGCCGATGTCCGCCGCGCACCAGTAGACGTCGTCCGGCTTGATATCGAAGATCGCCGAGTGGGTGAAGGCCGTGCCGAGCAGGTAGCCGGCCGTGGTGTGCAGGATGCCCTTGGGCTTGGCCGTGGTCCCGGAGGTGTAGAGCAGGTAGAGCATGTGTTCCGAGTCGACCGCGACGGGCGGGCAGTCCTCCGACTGGCGGTCGACGATGTCGTGCCACCAGTGGTCGCGACCCTCGAGCATCTGGACGTCGCCACCGACCCGGTTGACGACGATCGCCGATTCGATGGTCGGGGTGCTGGCCAGCGCCTCGTCCGCATGGAGCTTGAGCCCGACGACGTTGCCGCGCCGGTAGCCGCCATCGGCCGTGATCAGGACCTTGGCGCCGCAGTCGTTGATCCGGCCCGACAGCGCCTCCGCGGAGAAGCCGCCGAAGACGACCGTGTGCGGCGCCCCGATCCGGGCGCAGGCAAGCATCGCGATGGGGAGCTCCGGGATCATCGGCATGTAGATGGCGACCCGGTCGCCTTTCGTGACGCCCAGCTCCTTGAGCGCATTGGCGGTCTTGCTCACCTCGCGCAGGAGGTCACGGAAGGTCAGCGTCCGGGTGTCCCCAGGCTCCCCGATCCAGTGGTAGGCGACCTTGTCACCGAGACCGCGCTCGACGTGCCGGTCCACGCAGTTGTAGGCGACATTCAGCTCGCCGCCGGTGAACCACTTGGCGAACGGCAGCTCCCATTCGAGCGTCGTCTCGAAGGGCTTGCTCCAGTCGATGAGGTCCCGCGCTCGCTTCGCCCAGAAGGCCTCGAAATCCGCCTCGGCCTCTTCGTAGAGGGCGGCCGTCGCGTTGGCCTGCCTGGCGAACGCCGGGTCCGGCGGGAAGCGGCGTCCCTCCCCCTGGAGGTTCTCGATCTCGGGCGAGGGAACGGGCGGCTCGACGCTCACGGGATCCTCGTCTGCGAACTGCGGTCGGGCCATCGTACCGCGGCCGTTGAGGGGGCGGACAGGCTGGGTCTCCTCGTCCGGCCGCTACTCGGTCCCTTCGGCGAGGTCGTCCTGGTCGGGTGCGAGGTCGAGCTTGACGGCGCCGGCGGGTTCGCGCGCGAGGACGACGCGCTGCGGGCGCGGGATCTCGATGCCGTGCTTCTTGAATGCCTCGAGCAGACGCTTGCGGAAGTCGCCCGCGGCGGCCCATTGATCCGCGGCCCGGACGGTCCCCAGGATCTTGAGGCTGATCCCGTACTCACCGAGCTGGCCGACTCGGTCGACACGGGGCGCCTCGAGGATCCGCCGCTTCCAGACGGGATCGCCGGCCATCTCGCGTCCGACGTTGTCAACGACCTCGATCGCCTTGTCGATGTCGGTGCCGTAGGCCACGGTCACGTCCTGGTTGATCCGCGACCAGACCCGGGTCAGGTTCGAGGCGACGTGGATCTCGCCGTTCGGGACCGTGTGGACGACCCCATCGAGGTCGCGCAGGGTCGTCCGCCGGAGCGTGAAATCCTCGACGGTCCCGTCGACCCCGGCGATGCGGATGACGTCGCCGCGCGCGTACTGGTTCTCGATGAGGATCAGGGCCCCGTTGAGGTAGTCGCGCACCAGGCTCTGGGCCCCGAACCCGACCGCGATGCCGACGACACCCAGACCGGCGACGGCGGGCCCGATGTCGAGACCGAGCTTTCCCAGGACCATCAAGCCGGCCACGACGACGATGAAGAACTGGACGGTGTTGCCGACCAGCGAGTCGAGGGTGTCCATCCGCTTCTTGAGCTCGACCGCGCTCAGCTCCTGCGCGGTCCCTTCGGTCGCCTCACGGTCGAGCAGCGTCTTGACGATGCCGTGCACGAACAGGCTCGCCAGCCGCAGGCCGATGATGGCCACCACGACGATGACCAGGATCGGCAGGACATGCTGGCCAAGGAGGGCGACGATGTCGCTCCATGGCCGCTGGTCGAAGTTGGGCATCGCCGCACAGCCTAGCGTGCCGACGACGGCCTGAGGCAGCGGCCGCTCCGGCCGAACGCTGTCAGGCGGCGGCGCCGCCCAGCCTGACCGAGATCGCCGCGGCGGCCTCGCGCGCCTGGGCCGCGAGCTCCGGGATGCGCCGGGGGGTGAGCCGGAACGCCGGACCCCAGATGTCGACCGCGGCGATCACGTTGCCGCGCGCGTCGTGGACCGGGGCGGCGACCGCGTTGAGGTTCAGTTCGAACTCGCCGATCGCCATGGCGAACCCGCGCCGGCGGATCCGGGCGAGCTCTTCGAGCAATGGCTCGAGCTCGACGATCGTCCGCTCGGTATAGCTGACGAGGCCGCGCCGGACGATGCGCAGCACCTCGCGCTCGGCCAGCGACGAGAGCAGGACCTTGCCGGACGCGACGCAATGCAACGGTGTCGCCCGGCCCGTCCAGTCGCCGACGGCGATCAGGTTCGGGCCGTCGACCTGGGCGACGGCCAGCATCGTGTCGCCCTCGAGGATCCCGAGCCCCGTCGTCTCGTGCGTCAGGCGCGCGAGGCGTTCCAGCTCGGGCAGCGCGATCCCACGCAG
>DASYJV010000348.1:0-7120 GCA_035996105.1 Candidatus Limnocylindrales bacterium
AGCCCGACGGTCGAGCCGATGGGCAGCCCCGCGATCTCGTGGACGAGCTCGATGTAGGCCGGCCCGATGAGCATGGCCACCAGCGGGACGCGGCCGGCCACGAGTGCCTGGGCCTCATCGGCGTGGAAGGTCGTGGTCGCCACGAGGTCGTAGTGGAAACGCTCGAGCCGATCCGGGAGGTCGTCGAGGAGCGCGCCTTCTGCCTCGATGAGCCCCGGGAACTCGCCCACGAGCCGCTCGGCGTCGTAGCCCGCGTCGGCGTTCGTGCACTCGGCGTACAGCACCCGGACCAACGGGCCCGGTCGCTTGCGCTCGGTCGCGGCGGCGAACGTGGCGGTCGCCAGCTCGTCGGCGGTGAAGCCGGCATGCGCCGCGCGCCGGAGCATCTCGGAGACGATCCCGGCCAGCGCCTCGGCGCCACGACGCTGTGGAGGGCGAGCGGCCACGTGCGTCCCCGCGCCGTGACGGCTGACCACGTAGCCGGCATCGGACAGGCGCCGGTAGACCGCCCGGATCGTGTTTGGATTGACCCGGAGCGCCGCCCCGAGCTCGCGAACGGGCCGCAGCCGCGACCCGGGGAGGAGCCGGCCCGAGTCGATCTGGTAGGCCAGCTGCCAGTAGATCTGGGTCGAGATCGGCAGATCCGAACCGCGCTCGACCTCGAGCGGGCCGCCATTCGCCCCGCTGGCCGATGCCCCGCCGCGATCGTCGGTCATCGCCCGCGCAGCTCCTCGGCGCTTCGGTCGTGCGCCGTCGTCACCTCGTGCGCGACCGTGATCGCCCGGCTCTCCCCGCCGCCCAGCGAGACCGGCCAGCCGAACAGCAGGCCAGCGCCCTGGTAGACCCGCTCGAAGCCGCCTTCCGAGTTCGAGATCGTCTCGACCGGCGCCCACCAGGCGTCCGCGGCCGGGGAGATCACCGTCGCGACGGCGATCCCGATGTGATCGTTGCCCTGCGCCAGGTGCGTCACGCCCGTCGCGGTCCCGCGCGAATCGTGTCCCGAGCGCTCGCCGGCGATCTCAAGCCACGCCGCCGGATTGCCGCCACCGAGCATCGTGATCGTCCATTCGAGGCCGAGGATGCCCTCGACCGCGACCGCCGACCGGTTCTCGACGGTGAGCTCCACGGTGAGCGTGGGACCACGCCGGTCACCGCCCAGGATCATCGTCTTCGTCACCCGGACCACCGCGCTCGTGCCGGGCCCGGCCGCGGCCACCGTCGCGTCGCGGGTCACGACCAGGCGATCCGGCCCGATCGATTCGATGTCGAACGCCCCGTCGACCGCGTCGCCGAGCTCGAGCGCCGTCCCGTTGGTCCACGCCTCGGGCGTCGTGCCAGGGGCCAGGAAGCGGACCAGACCGGAGCGGCGCTCGTAGGGGTCGTACTGGAGGTGATCGGCGAGGCCACTCTCCTTGGCCAGGAACCGCTCGTGGATCGAGACCGGCTGCCCGTCGGTCCGAGCGCCGGCCGGGACTGCCGCGGCGAGCGCGAGGGCCGCCTCATGATCGCGAAGCGCCTGGTGGTAGGCCTCCGGGCGGCGGCGCAGGACCGCGCACAGGGCATGACGGACCGGCCGGACATCCCAGCTTCCGATCCCGGCGCCTTCGGCCAGGTCCACGCTGACCACCTGTCCCTGGCTGGCCAGTCGCACCTCGTCCAGCCCGTCGAGGTCGAGGTCCCGGCGCTCGGCCGCGTGCAGCTCGCCGGCGGAGGCGTCGGCCAGGTCCTCGGCGGCGATGAGATGTTCGAACGTCGCGAGCCGCATGTGGCTGAGGTAGATCCCGCCGAACAGGCCGTGCCAGTAGGCGTCGTTCGATTGCCCCTGGTAGAGATGGTCGATGGCCAGCGAGCGCACGTGACCCGGGGGCATGCGATCCACCGCGTCGGACGCGCGGAGCATCTGCTTGTGGAGGTCGTTGATCTCGCGATAGCGGACCTGGAAATTGCGCCACGACGCGCCGCGCAGCCAGCGTGCCTCGGGTCGCCCCTCGGCCAACGCGGCCTCGAACGTCGCGGTGAACAGGCGGTTCTCGTCGGGCGGCAGCGCCCATGCCCCCATCTCGGCGTAGGAGCCGGTGGGGACATAGACCCGCCCGATCGGCGGGTGCTCGGCGAGCCAGGCGGTCGGGGTGACCGTGGTCAGCCACGCGGCGTTGGCCTCGAGCGCCTCGAAGAAGCGCTCCACCCAGCGGCGTTTGCCCCAGCAGTGCTCCCAGGTCGTCGGCCAGGCCCCGAACTTCTCGCCGTCGTCGCCCATCGTGCCGACCCGCGAGCCGTCCTCGGTGGCGTGGGCGCGCAGGTGGTCGATGGTCTCCTCGACCGCGCGAAACGGGATGCGGTAGCGGAGCCCCTGTTCGGTGCCGAAGACGCGCAACAGCTGGCCCTGGTCATCGGTCGTGTACGGTCCCCACAGATCCTCCTCGGCGACCGCGGCGGCGCGGAAGTGGGCGTCATCGAGGATGGTCCAGTCATACCCGGCGGCCACCAGCGAGGTCGGCAGGTCCGGTTCCCAGACACGCTCGGCAAGCCAGGCGCCCGTTGGCCGCCGCCCGAACAGGCGCTCGAGCTCGTCGGCCATCCTCGTCGCCTGACCGATCCGGTCGCGCTCCGGCAGCGACGCGAGGACGGGCTCGTAGTAGCCGCCACCCACGATCTCGACTTGGCCGCGCGCCACGAGGGCAGCCAGCCGGTCGATGAAATCGGGTCGTTCCGCGCGGAGCCAGTCGAGCAGGGGGCCGGAGTAGTGCATCGACAGCCGGATCCCCGGATGCCGCTCCAGGGCGCCGACCATGGGTGCATAGGCCTGCTCGAAGACCTCGGCGATGACCCACCCGAAATTCCCGACCGGCTGATGGTTGTGGAGCGTCAGCGCCAGCGAGATCCGCGGAGCCACCGGAGCCCTCAGCCCGCTTCGGTCACGACGGGCGTGGCTGCGGACTCGATGACACGGACGCCGGCCGCCGGCAGGTAGAGCGATTCGGTGTACTCGTGGAGCATCCGCGTGGTCGAGAAGCGCCACAGCGCCGTCGCCATCGCCCGGCGCACGACCTCCAGCCAGCGGGTCGGGATCCCGTTCGCGGCTCGGTCGTAATAGGCCGGGACGATCAGCTCCTCGAGGAGTCGATAGAGATCCTGGGCGTCGCGCCAGTCCTGGGCGGCCTCGTCCGGATCGGTATCCCGGTCACCGATCGCCCAGCCGTTGTCGCCCTCGTAGCCTTCGTCCCACCAGCCATCGAGCACGCTGAGATTCGGGACGCCGTTCTGGGCGGCCTTCATCCCCGATGTCCCGGACGCCTCGAGCGGCCGGCGCGGGTTGTTGAGCCAGACGTCGACGCCCTGCACGAGGAAGCGCGCGACGCGCATGTTGTAGTCCTCGAGGATGAAGACGCGGCCGCGCAGCTGGGGCGATCGGGAGCGCTGGAAGATCTCCTGGATGACGTGCTGCCCCGGACGGTCAGCTGGGTGGGCCTTGCCCGCGAAGACGACCTGGACCGGGCGATCCGGGTCGGCCAGCATCCGGGCCAGGCGGTCGATGTCGCTGAACAGCAGCCCCGCACGCTTGTAGGTCGCGAACCGGCGTGCGAAGCCGATGGTCAGGACGTCCGGGTCGAGCGCCGTCTCGAGCTCGGCAAGGACCGATGGCGCCTCGCCGTGGCGCGCGAACTGGCTGCGCAACCGACCGCGCGCGAAATGGGCGAGCTCACGCTTCTGGCGCAGATGTGCGTCCCATAGCTCGCGAGCCGGGATCCGTTCGATCCGTTCCCAGAACCGGCCGTCCTCGCTGCTCTCGTCGAGGTCGTCGAGCACGCCGCCGAGGCCCTCGATCAGGGCGGCGATCGGCTCGCCGATCCAGGTCGGCCCATGGACGCCGTTGGTGATGGCCAGGATCGGGTGGTCGAGGATGTCCTTCCACGTCCCGTTGGCCGTCTCCGCATGAAGCCGGCTGACGGCGTTCGCTCCCCGCGTCAGACGCAGCGAGAAGGCGGTCATATCGAAGCCGTTGGGGTCTTCGTCGACGCCGAGGCCGAGCTCGAGCACCTGCTCGACCGGGACGCCACCCAGGTCGAGCAATGGCCCCGCGACCCGCCGGACGAGGTCGGCATCGAAGCGCTCGTTGCCGGCCGACACCGGGGTGTGGATGGTGAACACGCTGTTCTGCCGGACGCGCGTCCAGGCTTCCTCCAGCTTCTCCCCGCCGGCCACGTATTCGCGAGCCCGTTCGGCCAGCAGGAACGCCGAGTGGCCCTCGTTGAGATGCCAGACGGCGGGCGCGAGGCCGAGCGCCCGGATCGCCCGCACGCCGCCGATCCCGAGGACGAGCTCCTGGTGGAGGCGCATCTCGCGTCCGCGGACGTACAGGACGTTGGTGATCGGACGATCCGACTCGTCGTTCTCGGGCAGGTCGCTGTCGAGGAGGAGGACGGGGATGCGACCGACCTGGGCCAGCCAGACGGCGATCGACAGATCGCGCCCGGGGAGCTCGAGGTTCACGGTCAGGGGCAGCCCGGAGGCGTCCTGCACCCGGCTGAGTGGGAGCCGGCTGAGGTCGTAATCCGGGTAGTCATGTTCCTGGTGGCCGTCGGCATCGATCGTCTGGCGGAAATAGCCCTTGCGATAGAGAAGCCCGACGCCGAGCGCCGGGAGCGCCATGTCGCTGGCGGTCTTCATGTGATCGCCGGCCAGGACGCCAAGGCCGCCGGAGTAGATCCCGAGCGACTCGTGGAAGCCGTATTCGGCGCAGAAGTAGGCGATCGGGCCCGGCAGCGCGTCACCGTAGCGGCGCTGGAACCAGTGGTCGGCGCCGTTCGCCATGTAGCTGTCGAACTCGGCCAGGACGTCGTGGTATTCGGCGAGGAACTTCGCGTCGTCGAGCAGCCGCGACCAGGGCGTCGGCCCGCTGATCACCGGGATCGGATTGCGGTAGCGCGCCCACGCCGTCCGGTCGATGAGGCTGAACAGCCCCCGGGTGCGTGGGTGCCACGACCAGTGCAGGTTGTACGCGAGACGCCGGAGGCCCTCGAGCCGGGGTGGGAGGGGAAAGCTCGCGGCCGGGATCGATGGGACGCGGACGGGCTCCATGGGGCGGCATCATACCGGCCGTGCACCGGCGGGGCACGTCCGGGAGGGACGGCGCGTACGATGCCGGACATGGCCATGCGTGTCGCGATGTTGAGCGCGGAATGCGAACCATGGGCCAAGACCGGCGGGCTCGGCGACGTCGTCGACGCCCTCGCGCGGGCGCTCGGCGAGCTGGGCGGCGACGACGTCGAAACGCCGGTCGATGTCTTCCTGCCACGCTACCGGGGCGTGCCCACGCCGCCTCGCATCGATCGCACGCTCGAGCTGCGGGTCCCGGACCCCCAGGCGCCCTCGGGGAGCAGCGTGATCCGGGTCCACGACGTCCCCGCCGATGGCTATCGGTTGCGACTGGTCGACCATCCGGCGGCCTTCGATCGCGACGGCTTCTACGGCGACGCCGATGGCGACTACCCGGACAACCCGTGGCGGTTCGGGCTCTTCTGCCGCGCCGCCCTCGAGGCGTTGCGTGCCGATGGCCGTCCGGTCGACCTCCTCCATCTCCACGACTGGCACACCGGCCCTGCGGCGATCTACCGCGACGTGCGATACGCGGACGACGCGGCGATCGGCGGGGCGGCGATGCTGGTCACCCTCCACAACCTCGCGTACCACGGCTGGACGCCGCGGGCGGCGCTCGGTCAGCTCGGGCTGGCGCCCGGCGATGGGGTCGTCGGGCCGCGGGCCGACGGGCTCGACCTGCTGCTGACCGGGATCGAGCGGGCGGAGCTCGTGAACACCGTCTCGCCGACCTTCGCGAGCGAGGCGCTCACCCCGGAGTTCGGGATGGGGCTCGATGGCGCGCTGCGGGCCAAGGGCGACCGATTCTTCGGGATCCTCAACGGTCTCGACACCGGCGTCTGGGACCCGGCGACCGACGCCGACCTGGCCGCCCCGTACGCACGCCAGGATCGAACGGGGAAAGCGCTGTGTCGCTCGGATCTCCTGACCCGGATCGGTTTCGACCCGGACGATGACGGTGCGGTCGTCGGGATGATCGGTCGGCTCGATCCGCAGAAGGGGTTCGATCTCCTCGCCGGCGCCGCACCGACGCTGCTGCGCCGCGGCGCTCGGCTGGTGGTCCAGGGCAGCGGCCACCCGACCCTCGCCGATCCGTTCCGGGCGATCGCCGTCGAGCATCCGCGCCAGGTGGCCTTCATCGAGCGATTCGACCGGGTCATGGCCCGCAGGATCTACGCGGGCGCCGACTTCTTCGCCATGCCATCGCGGTTCGAGCCGTGCGGCCAGGGCCAGATGATCGCCCTCCGATACGGGACGCCACCGATCGTCCACCGGACGGGCGGACTGGCCGACACCGTCATCGACGAGACGACCAACCCCGGGGCGGGCACCGGGTTCAGCTTCTCGGGCGCGACGACCACCGGCTTGATCGCCGCGTGCGAGGCGGCGATGGCGCTGCGCGAGCGTGGCGGGGCGGCCTGGGACGGCTTGCTCGACCGCGGGATGGCGGTCGATTTCGACTGGGTGAGCGGCGCGGCGCCGCGGTACGTCGAGGCCTATCGGCGCGCCATCGCCATCCGTCGGGACGGACAGCCGCCGCGCCCAGCCGACGGCTGACGCCAGGTCGGGCCCCTGCGGTCGGTCAGGCCAGCGCGCGGAGGAGCGCCAGGGTCAATGTCTCGGGCTGGAGCCGCTGGGGGGCATGCGATCCGTCGCGGATGGTGATGATGTGCGACCAGCCGACCCGCGCCGCGAACGCCGGGAGGACGTCGTCCGGCATGAGGCCACCCGTCGCGGTCTCGCCCCGCACGATCCAGAGCGGGATCCCGTCGGCGGCCGGATCCGAGAGGTCCGCGAGACCACCATCCCAGTCGCCGTTGTCGAGCAGCACGGCCCTCGCCGCGCCGACATCGAGCTGCGACAGCGCCTCTGCCTTCGCGATCACGTCCTCCCGTGGCCAGCCGGGGTTCGCGCCAGCAAGGACGTCGATCCCCGTCGCGAGGTCCGGGTAGGGTTGCTCGGACGGATCGCTGGCCATCATCGAGATCGATGCATGTGGAATCGCGGGTGGATCCACCAGCAC
>DASYJV010000349.1:0-1830 GCA_035996105.1 Candidatus Limnocylindrales bacterium
CTCTCGGGCGAGTCCGGCGCGACATTGGTCGGACAGAGGACGACCTCCGCACCGTAGGCCCGCAGGAGCTGCTGCTTCTCGGCAGACTGCTTGTCGGCCATCACGAAGATGCAGCGATAGCCCTTGAGCGCGGCCGCGATCGCCAGCCCATGACCGGTGTTGCCCGATGTCGGCTCGATGATGGTCCCCCCGGGCTTGAGGTGACCATCGCGCTCGGCCGCCTCGATCATCGGCAGGCCGATGCGGTCCTTGACCGAGCCACCCGGGTTGAGCATCTCGAGCTTGGCGAGGAGGATCGGCTGGCGCGCTTGTGGACCGAGATCGCGCGTGAGCCGGGTGATCCGGACGAGCGGCGTGTCGCCCACCAGGTCGAGGATGGATTCCGCGTAGCGCATCCGGGCGAGGATACCGTGCGACGCCGCCGCCGACCGTCTCAGGCGTCGCGGTCAAGCCGGCCTGGCCGCAGGAGCAGCCAGGTAAGCCGGCGCCGGAGCCGCCGCGGGTGGTCCGGGGGGTCGACCGTCCACATGTGGAGGGCCTCGACGGCCGGCCCGAGGATGGCAGCCAGCGCGTCAGTCATCCGATGGGCCAGGACGAGCTCCTCGCGCCCTCCTCGGACCGGGAATGGCTCGTCCGGGCCCATGCCCGCCAGCGCGCGGGCAGATGTGACCGGCAGGATCTGCGACGCGAGTCGTCTGCCGACGTAGAGCTCCTCGGTCCCGGCCATCGCCAGCGGCACGATCGGCGCGTCGATCCGTAGTGCGATGACCGCCCAGCCCGTCCGGAACGGACCGATCCGACCCGGCGGGCCGCTCACCGTGCCTTCCGGCATCTGCGCGAAGACCGCGCCATTGCCGACCACCGCCCGCGCCGAGGCCACATGCTGATCGATACCCACGCCGCCGCGCCAAACGGGGAGCAGACCACCGAGCCGGTGGATGATCCGCTCCCGCCAGGGGGATGTGAAGGTGGACGGCGCGCTGCCGAGGAACCACGCCCGTGGCTCGATCGGGATGGCGTGGATCACGACCATCGGGTCCATCCAGCCGCGGTGGGCGGCGGCGGCCAGCAGATACCCACCGCTCGGCAGGTGCTCCTGGCCCGATGTCCGGATCCGCATCCGCAGGACGCCGAAGAGCAGGAAACGCACCACGAGCCGAACCAGTCGATAGAGCGGCGTCGCCTTCGCCTCGGGCGTCCGGCCCAGCCAGGCCAGCCCTTCGACCGCGCCGCCGCGCGACGCCGCGAGCGCCTCCGGACTGACCCGGCCTGGCGGTGGCCGACGTCGGCCCGATCCGGATCGAGGCTCGAGCTCGGCCATCAGCCGGTCGAGGGCTCCGGTCTTGACCCCGGCTTCGGTTCGTGCCGATCCCCGGGCGACCCCTCGAGCTCGTCGTCGACGTCGACACCGTCGTCGTCGTCATCGTCGTCGACGTCCTCGTCGTAGAGATCGCGCTCGTCCTCGGATGCGGTCTCCTCCGGATCGAAGGGTCGGCCGACGGCCCCCCATCTCGCCACCGCCGGGTAGGTCGGCGGATCATCGAGCGCGTGACCCGCTCGGTGGCGCCAGGCCAGGATCACCACGGCGGGGATCACGAACAGCAGGGAGACGATCTGCGCCATCGGGACCCCGAAGAAGGTCCAGTTGTCGGCCCGGAACGTCTCCAGGGCGAACCGGACGAGCCCGTACCAGACGAAGAACAGCAGGAGGATATCGCCCGGGCGCAGCCATCGGCGGAGACGGAAGCCGATCCAGATGAGCACGACCGCTCCGATCGCCCCGGACAATGATTCGTAGAGGAAGAGCGGCTGGAAATGCTGTCCGAGCGT
>DASYJV010000350.1:0-3734 GCA_035996105.1 Candidatus Limnocylindrales bacterium
GACCGGCGCCTCCCGAGACGTCCTCCAGAACCACCTGCTCCAGCTCGTCAGCCTGGTCGCCATGGAGCCACCCGCGACCTTCGAGGCCAACGCGCTGCGCGATGAGAAGGTCAAGGTCCTGCGCGCCATCGAGATCACCCCCGAGGACGTGGCCCACAACGTCGTCCGCGGTCAGTACGGCCCGGGCTGGGTCGCCGCCACCCAGGTCCCCGGCTACCGACAGGAGCCTGACGTCGACGCCGGATCGGAGACCGAAACGTTCATCGCGGCCCGACTGATGATCGACGACTGGCGCTGGTCCGGCGTGCCGTTCTACGTCCGGACCGGCAAGCGTCTGCCCAAGCGCGCCACCGAGATCGCGATCCAGTATCGCGAGGTCCCGCACCGCCTGTTCAAGGACGAAGGCGTCGAGCCGGACGCCAACCTGCTGGCGATCCGGATCCAGCCGGACGAGGGGATCATGCTGCGCTTCGGCGCCAAGGTGCCCGGCCTCGGGCTCGACGTTCGCTCGGTGACGATGGACTTCACCTATGGCTCGGCCTTCACCGTCGACTCGCCCGACGCCTACGAGACACTCATCCTCGACGCGCTCCAGGGCGATGCCTCGCTGTTCACCCGAGCCGACGAGGTCGAGGAGGCCTGGAGCATCGTCGATCCGATCGTCGACGCATGGGCCACGAGCCCCGCGCCGGACTTCCCCAACTACGATGCCGGGACGTGGGGTCCCGCCGATGCCGACGAGCTGATCGCCCGCGACGGCCGGCACTGGCGGCGGATCTGACGGCCGTCCGACGATGACCATCGAGGCACCGATCAAGATCGGCGAACCGACGCTCCGCTGGTCGGCGCGCGCGCACTCGATCAACGAGATCGAGAGCGAGCTGGCGCGGATCTGGGCCACCGAGGAGCGGACGGTCGAGATCGACGGCCAGGTGGCGCGCCACGTCGCCGCGAGGACCAGCGTGATGAACCTCATCGTCATCGCGCGTCGGCCGGAGGTCGCTGAGCGCTCCGCGGCGACCATCCAGCAGCTGACCGGTCGGCACCCATCGCGGACGATCGTGATCCAGTCCGCGGACCCCGACGGCCCGTCATGGCTCGATGCTCGGATCGAGGCGCACTGCATCCTGCCCCGACCCGACGCGGCGGAGACGTGCGCCGAGACGATCCACGTGACGTGCGGCGGCGAGGCGGGCCGGCACCTGGCGGCCATCGCGACCCCCCTCGTCATCCACGACCTGCCGGTCACGGTGTGGTGGCCGGGTGAGCCGCAATTCAGCAGCGTTCCCGCCCAGGAGCTGCTCGTCCCGGCCGACCGACTGGTCGTCGACGCCTCGACCTGGAGCGGCGACGGTCTCGCTCGCCTGCGGGAGATGGCCAGCCTGCTCGACACCACCTCGCTGGCGGTCAGCGATTTCGCCCTGGTGCGCCAGTCGCGCTGGCGGGAGGCGATCGCGTCGACGTTCGATGACCCGGAGTTCCTGCCCTACCTGCGCTCGCTCCGGCGGATCGCGGTGACGTATTCGACCCACGACGAGACCGGCGCGCTGTCGTCGACCAATCTCGTGAAGCCGATCTATCACGTGGGCTGGCTGGCATCTCGGCTGGACCTTTCGGTCTCCAAGCCACTCGCCCCGAACCCGGGTGGCAGCCGGCCTGCCGGCGCTTCCTCGCGCGCCGCGCGGGCGGGTTCGGCACGGCCGCCCATCAGCCGTGGCCTCGTGGCAACGCTGTCCGATGGGCGGGCCGAGGTCGGGGTCGTGGTCCGGCCGGTGGTCTCGTCGACCCCGCCTGGCACCACGCTCCGGGTCGAGCTGCTCGCCGAGCGGCGGGGCTCCGAGCTGCGGACCGATGTCACGGCCGAGGCCGAGACGGTCCATGTCCGGGTCTGGCAGGACGGCGTCGAGGCGCTCGACCGGCATTTCCGGGCGCCGCGTCGCGCCGATGTCGACCTCCTGGCGGAGGCGATCGAATCCGGTCGTCGCGACCAGGTGTCGGTCGGGGCCCTGCGGTCGGCGGCGGCGCTCGTGGGGCCCGGCGGAGCAGGATGAACGAGCCCGAGATCGTCGTCGTGGCCGACCCCGATGCGGCCGCGGTCGAGGCCGCGGCACGGATCGCGACGAGTCTCACGGACGCGGTCGAGCGTCAGGGGCGGGCGGACTGGGCCACGACCGGCGGCTCGACGCCGGTCGGGATCTACCGCCGACTCGGCGCTCCGCCGCTGGTCGATGCGGTGCCCTGGGCCAGCGTCCACGTCTGGTGGGGCGACGATCGCTATGTGCCGCGCGATCATCCGCTCTCGAACGTCAAGGCGTTCGACGACGTCCTGCTCGGCATCGCCGGCGCGGAAGAAGGCACGGCCGGAGGCGGCCGCACTCGCGTTCCCATCCCGCTGGCGAACGTCCATCCCTTCCCGACCGGCCCGGCGATCGGTCGGAGCCAGGGACCCGGCTGGTGTGCGGCGACGCTCGCGGACGAGCTGCACGACGCCGGCCTCGACGTGCAGGACGGCTGGCCGGTCTTCGACCTGATGCTGCTCGGGGTCGGTCCCGACGGCCACGTGCTCTCGGTCTTTCCTGGGTCCATGGCCTTCGATGCGACCGAGCTCGCGATGGCCGTCCCGGCGCCCAGCCACGTCGCGCCCCACGTGGAGCGAGTCACCCTCAATCCGGCGGTCATCGGCGTCGCGCGCCAGGTCCTCGTCGTCGCCCTCGGGGCGGACAAGGCACCGGTCCTTGCCCAGATCCTCCAGGCAGAGCGCGAGCCGCGACGATGGCCGGCCCAGCTCGCGCGACGCGACGCGGCGACCTGGATCGTCGATGAGGCGGCCGCCGCCGACCTGTCGCGCTGAGGGTGGCCGGAGAACCGACGCGCCAGGTGACCTCGGCCGATGGCACGAGGATCGCGGTCTTCGGCAGCGGTGTCGGACCGCCGCTGGTCCTCGTCCATGGCGCGTCGGCAGACCACACCACGTTCCGGGTCGTCGGCCCGATGCTGGCACGAGCCTTCACCGTCCACGCCATCGACCGGCGGGGCCGGGGCGCATCGGGCGATGGCCCCGCCTACTCGATCGAGCGTGAATTCGAGGACGTCGCGGCTGTGGCTGGGGCCGTCGCCGCCGATGCCGACGCGCCCGTCGGCGTGTTCGGTCATTCGTACGGTGGGCGATGTGCGCTCGGGGCCGCCCTCCTGACCGATGCGATCGGTCATGTCATCTCGTACGAGGGCGCGCCGGCACCGCCCGGCGCGAGCTACCGCGCGCCCGGCGCCGAGGACCGGGTGCGTGACCTGCTCGCCGTGGGCGACCGCGACGGCGCGCTCACGGCATTCCTCCGCGAGGTCATCGGGATGAGCGAGGTCGATCTGGCCGCGTACCGCGCCGACCCGATCTGGCCGGTCCGCGCGGCGGCCGCCGGCACGATCCTGCGCGAGCTCGAGGCCGAGTCCGAGCCTGCGGCGTCGCTCGAGCGCCTCGGCGCCGTGGTCCAGCCGGTGACGCAGTTGCTCGGCAGCGAAAGCCTGCCGGTCTTTCGCGACGCGACGGTCGCGCTCGAGGAACGGCTCGCGCGGGGCCGCATCGTCGTCATCGATGGCGCCCGTCACGCCGCGCACCACACCCATCCAGATGTCGTCGTCCGGGCCGTGCGAGAATCAGCCCATGCTTGACATGAACTTCCTCGGCTGGATCGTGGTCGGGTTCCTCGCTGGAGCGATCTCGGGGAGGCTGGTGGGCG
>DASYJV010000351.1:0-4642 GCA_035996105.1 Candidatus Limnocylindrales bacterium
CTCCACGCGATCGCGGACGCCCTGCTCGGTGCCGCGGCGCTCGGCGACCTGGGGCGGCTCTTCCCGTCCGACGAGCGGACCCGGCGCGGGGTCGCCAGTTCGCAGCTGCTCGAGGAGGTCGTCCGGCGCGTCCATGACGCAGGCTTCCGCCCGGTGGGGATCGACCTGACCATCGTCGCCGCGCGGCCTCGACTCGGCGCCCACCTGGAGCCGATGCGCGAGCGGGTCGCGGGCCTGCTCGGTCTCGGCATCGATGTCGTCAACATCAAGGCCTCGAGCGGCAATCTCGATGGCGCCGAGGGAGCCGGTCGCTCGATCTCGGCGCTCGTCATCGCCTCGGTGGCAGGCGAGCCATGACCGTTCGCCTGCACGACACCCTGTCCGGCGCTACACGGCCACTCGTCCCGTTGCGCCCCGATCGGATCGGCATCTATTCGTGCGGACCGACGGTCTATGGGCCGGCGCATATCGGCAATTTCCGCTCGTTCCTGTTCGCCGACCTGCTCGTCCGCCACCTTCGCTGGCGCGGGTTGTCGGTGACCTGGGTGATGAACATCACCGACATCGACGACAAGATCATCCGGGGCGCAGCTGCGACCGGCGAGACGATCGAGACGCTGGCCGAGCGCTACCTCGCCGCGTTCCTCGAGGATGCGACGGCGCTGCGGATGACGACCCCGGACGTGATGCCCCGGGCGACCCGCCATATCGACCAGATCGTGGCGCTCATCGCGACGCTCCTCGAGCGTGGCAACGCCTATCAGACCGACGACGGCTCGATCTTCTTCCGGATCTCTTCGTGGCCGAGCTACGGGCGCCTCGCCAGGCTCGATCCGGAGGGCCTGCGCGTCGGCGAGCGGGTCGAGGCCGATGAATACGGCAAGGACGACGTCCGCGACTTCGCGCTCTGGAAGGGTCCCAAGCCAGGCGAGCCATCGTGGGAGACAGCCATCGGGCGAGGCCGGCCGGGCTGGCATATCGAGTGCTCCGCGATGAGCATGACCCATCTCGGTCCGTCCTTCGACATCCATACCGGCGGGGTCGACCTCATCTTCCCGCATCACGAGGACGAGATCGCCCAGAGCGAGGCCGCGACCGGACAGACGTTCGTCCGGACCTGGCTCCATTGCGCCCACCTCCAGACGCGCGGCGACAAGATGGCCAAGTCGAGCGGGAACATCGCCCGGGTCGGGGAGATCCTGGCGACGGGCGTATCGCCGCGGGCACTTCGTCTGGCACTCATCTCGGTCCACTACCGGGCCGGTCTCAGCCACTCCGACGCATCGCTCGCCGCCGCCTCGTCCGCTGTCGACCGCCTGGACGCGGCGGTCGCGGCGCTGCGCTCGTATGCCGGGTCGAGCTCGGACGATCCCGCCCTGGGCGACGTCCTCGACGCTGCCAGGGATGCCTTCGGGGCGGCGCTCGACGACGACCTCAACGTCTCGGCCGGGCTCGCGGCGGTCTTCGACCTCGTGCGCGATCTGAACCGTCGCATCGAGCGCCGGTCGCTCTCGACCGCGGACGCCGGACGGGCGCTCGCGACACTTCGCGACCTTGACCGGGTCCTGGGCATCCTCCCGGACGCCAGCGACGAGCTCGAGCCCTCGATCTCCGCCCTGCTCGACGAACGCGAAGCGGCGCGGACCGCCCGGGACTTCGCGGCCTCGGACCGATTGCGCGATGAGCTCGCCGCCCAGGGCGTGACCGTCGAGGACACGCGCGACGGGCAACGCTGGCGCCGCACCGTGGAGGCTGGACGTGGCTGATCGACCGGATCCGAACGATGAGCGCCGACCGCGGTCGGGGCCGACCGGCAAGGGCAGCCGCGGTGGCGCACCGGGCGGCCGGCCAGGTCCGCGGCCCGGCGGCAAGCCCGCAGGCAAAGCCGGCCGCAGCGGGCCCACGCGCCCCGGCGGCCCGACGCGCCCCGGTGGCCCGACCGGCCCCGCCGGCTCGGGTGGACCCTCGGGGCCCGGGAGACCCGGCGGCGCCGGCGGGCGCAACGCCGCTGGCGGCCCACGCCGAACGGACGCGGACGACCGGCCACCGAGCGGGGGAGGGCCGGGCGGAGGTCGACCGCCATGGCGCGCAGCCGATCGGCCGATCCCCGACGGCCCCGGCCATGAACCGCCGCACGACCGCGGCTTTCCACAGCGTGGGCCCTGGCGACCGCCCCGGCCGGGATCGCGACCGTTCGGCTCTGACCGCCGACCGGGCGGAGGGCAGCCGGGTCCGGGCGGCGGCGCGCAGCACCCCAGGGGCGGACCACCGCGCCCATTCGAGCCGGACCGCCGGCCGGGCGATGCGCCCCAACGTCCGGGCGGTGGCCCGACGCGGCCCTCCCAGCCGGACCGCGGACCCGGGGCTCGTCCCCCGTATCGGGGTAGGCCTGCCGGCGAGCGCCCGCCTTGGCGCCCCGCGTATCGACCGGCCGAGTCCTCCGAACGCGGCCCATGGTCACCTCCCGGTCCCGGATCGGCGTTTCGCACCGGCCCGGCGCCGTCCCTGCCCGCCCCCGACCTGCTCGGGCCGGGCGAAGAGCTCGTGGCCGGTCGCCGGCCAGTGGAGGAGGTCTTCGCCGCCGGCCGGACCGCGATCCGCCTCCTCGTGGTCCCGCAGCGGCGGAGCGCCCTCGAGCAGCTGGTCCTGCATGCCACGCGGCTGCGCATCCCGATCGTGGAGGTGGAGGGCGGCTCGCTGACGGCCATCGCGGGCTTCGATGGCCACCAAGGGGTCGCGCTCGTCGTGGAACCGCGCCAGTTCGCGACGATCGGCGATGTCCTCGCCCGGGCGCAGGAGCGCGGCGAACCACCATTCGTCCTGGTCCTGGATTCGCTCGAGGACCCGCAGAACGTCGGGACGCTGCTGCGCAGCGCCGAGGCGGCGGGCGTCCACGGCATCGTCTTCCCGACTCGCCGGCAGGCGCCCCTCAGTCCGGCGGCCGTCAAGGCGTCCGCTGGCGCCGTGGAACATCTCCTGCTGTGTCCCGTCGACGACCTCCCCGGAGCGCTCGCGGACCTCCATTCGCGCGGGTTACGGGTCGCCGGGTCAGAGGCCGACGCGCCGCTGACCGCCCGCCAGACAGACCTGCGCGGGCCGCTCGCGATCGTCGTCGGTAGCGAGGGCCAGGGCCTCGGGCCGGCCGTTCGCCGGCGGTGCGACCTGTTCATGCGCATCCCGATGCGCGGCGAGATCGGATCGCTCAACGCGGCAGTCGCCGGGTCGGTCTTGCTGTTCGAGGCGGTCGCCCAGCGCGACCCGGATGGACGACAGGGACCGAGATCAGCCGCGCCCGGATCGGCCGCGCCCGAAGCGGCCGCTCCGATCCCCGTTACGACCGAGACCGCACAGCCGGCGGGAGTGAACGCTGGTCTGAGCGCCCTCAAGACCCCCAAGACGCCCAAGGCAACCAAGGCAGCAAAGGAACCGAAGGCGCCGCAAGCGCCGCAGGACGTCAGTGCCCCGGATGCAGGCAAGGCAGCCGCATCGCCATCGCGACCGAAGGCGGCCCCGAAGTCCCTGGAGTCGTCGGACAGCCCGAACACGGACGGCGACGCCGATCTCCTGCCGGGCGGTCCGGCACCTTCCGACGCACCGACCCCGAAGAAGCCGAGATCGACCCGCACGCCGCGCGCTTGACCCATCGGACCGGGCGGCCCTATCATTCCCCGGCGCCGATGGGGTCAGCTGCGGTATGTCCCTGCGCGTCGCGCCGACGTAGCTCAATTGGTAGAGCAGCGGTTTTGTAAACCGCAGGTTCCGGGTTCGAGTCCCGTCGTCGGCTCCATAGCGAACATGTTTCCCGGTGGCGGGTTCACCAGGGACCGCAGTCCCTTCGAGGTGCCGCTGCCACAGTGGGTAGGTTGAGCAGGTGGTGAGCTCCGCTGGCTGTAGACCAGCCGCCTTCGGCTGTGGGGGTTCGATTCCCTCCCTGCCCACCAATGAACTCGCGATCGGTCCCGGGCCCACATAGCTCAGCTGGCAGAGCACTTCCTTGGTAAGGAAGAGGTCATCGGTTCGAGTCCGATTGTGGGCTCCACGCCCAGGCGGCTCCCGCCCCCTGAAATCGAAATGAAGCGGCGAAGCCGCGCCTAGTCAAGGAGTGAGAACGGTCTCGTGGCCAAGAAGAAGTTCGAGCGCACCAAGCCCCACGTCAATATCGGCACGATCGGCCACATCGACCATGGCAAGACGAGCCTGACCGCGGCGATCACCAAGTACCTCCACCTCAAGGGTGGCGGCGATTACCGCGCGTTCGACACGATCGACAACGCGCCCGAGGAGCGCGAGCGCGGGATCACCATCGCGATCGCCCACGTGGAGTACGAGACGACCGCCCGCCACTACGCCCACGTCGACTGCCCGGGCCACGCCGACTACATCAAGAACATGATCACCGGCGCCGCCCAGATGGACGGCGCGATCCTGGTCGTCGCCGCGACCGACGGCCCCATGCCCCAGACGCGCGAGCACATCCTGCTGGCGCGCCAGGTGGAGGTGCCCTACATCGTGGTGTTCCTCAACAAGGTCGACATGGTCGACGACGAGGAGCTGCTCGACCTGGTCGAGCTCGAGGTCCGCGAGCTGCTCACCAAGTACAAGTTCCCGGGCGACGACATCCCGGTCGTGCGCGGCAGCGCGC
>DASYJV010000352.1:0-4379 GCA_035996105.1 Candidatus Limnocylindrales bacterium
GAGCGTGCCGCTGGAGCCAGCGCAGCTTGGGCGCGATGTGGAACGCGGCCGGCAGGTGCCCGGTCCGGGCGTGGAGCGCCTCTGCGCCGAAGGTGTCACGCAGCCATGCCGCCTCGGTGGTCGCGCGGTTGTCTCGATAGATCAGGCCCGGAGTGAGCGGTCGATGCGCCGCGTCAAGGAGCACGACGGACGGGCACTGCCCGGTCAGTCCGATGGCAAGGACCCGTCGTCGTGGCCCGAGGCGGGCCACGAGCTCGCCCAGGGCCCCCAGACCCGCAGATCGCCAACGCCCGGGATCCTGCTCGGCCCAGCCCGATCTGGGGGAATCGGTGGGGTAGCCCCGGCGCACCTCGAGATGCCGGACCCCTTCGAGATCGAAGGAGACAGCCCGCGCGCCGGATGTCCCGATGTCGAGCGCGACCAGGACCTCTCGCCCGCCGGCGTCCTCGGGGTCGGCTCCGGCGTCGGCGCCGGCTGCGCCCCTGGCGCTCCGCTGGGGCGTCATCCGCGGACGAGCTGATGTGCCGCGACCTTGTCCCGCTCGAGCGTCACCAGGGCGCCGTTCAAGGCGCCCGTCGAGTAGTCGCTGCCGGGGTTGATCGCGATCGTCCGCCCGATCCGCCGGATCCCGGCCGATTCGTGGATGTGCCCATGGAGCCCCAGCAGCGGCTCGGTCTCCTCCAGGATCGCCCGGACGGCCGTGCTCCCGACCGGCCCGAACTTGACCTGGCCCATGACCTGGATGACCCGCAGATCCGCGTCGAGCATCGGCGCCTCATCAAGACCGGAGCCGACCGGTGGCACGTGGACGTTGATGATCGACCGCGCGGGATCGCGCAGACGGCCTGCCAACTCGTGCAACGAGGCGCCCAGCGCTTCCTCCGTCTGTTCCCGATGACTGTGCCATGGCGTGACATTGGCATAGCCCCACGAGGCGAGCTCGTGATCGTCGTCGAGCGGCAGGATGCGGCCCTCGGAGGGCGTCGCCCAAGTGGCGGCGTCGAGGACCGCCTGGAGCTCCGGCGGGTCATCGTTGCCGAGCATCACGTAGAGCGGGATGCCCAGCGGCCGCAGCCGGTCATCCGCGAGCGCCATCCAGGCGGTCAGCCGTCGCGCCATCAACTCTAGGAAGACCGCGTCCAGCCGACCATCGGCCTGGATCCGCTCGAACTCGCCGGGCTCGGTACGCAACGGGTAGTAGCCGTGGTCCTCGATGAGCTTCTCGAGCGCGTCGAGCTCCTCGCCTTCGGCGACGTCGTAGTCCGTCCCGATGAACCGGCACCGCCAGCGGCCGCCGGGCTGCGCCACGACGGTCTGCATGGCCTTGCCGGCAAGGTCCGCCCCCAGGACAAGAACGTCAGCCTTGTAGACCGGAGCCGCGTTGAGGAACTTGCGGAAGCACTTCGAGGAGCCGTGGAGATCGGTGGCGAAGAAGACCTTCGTCCGGCGCGCCATGCGTTCGGTCAGGCGCGAGCCGCGGCGGTCGATCGGGCAGCGCGGGCAGCCTCCATCAGCCGTTCGGCCCGGGCGGGATCGACTTCGTTCCAGGTGATCCCATCCACCTTCAAGCTGGTGCCCACGATCGCGGCATCGGCTACCTCGAAGATCTCGGCGATCCGCTCGGCGCGCACGCCCGTATTGGCCACGACCGGCGTGTTCGGGACGGCCTCCTTGGCCGCTGCGAGGTCGCTCATCGCGAACGGGACGCCGGCCGCCGGCCCGCTGATCAGGATGGCGTCCATCCCGAGGAACGCGGCGCCTTTGGCGCGGTCGGCGACGGTGCGGGACCCGATGGCGCTGGCGAACTCGGGGAGGACGTTGTCGAACAGCAGGACGTCGTCCGCCCCGATCATCGTGCGGTACCCGGCGATGTCACCGATGGCAGGGGCGATCATCCCGAGATCGCTTTCGTACACCCCGGTCAGCACCTCGCGGATGAAGCGCGCCCCAGTCGCGCGAGCCAGCGCGAGGCTGGCGATGGCGTCCCACAGGATGTTCACGCCGAACGGGATGCGGACGTCCGGCTTGAGCTGGCCGATGACGGCCGCCATCGCCGACGGGATCTCCGGCCCGACCTTGAGCTGGTACGGCAGGTCGGCTTCGTTGCAGAACAGGACGCCATCGACACCGGCCGCCTGGAGCTTCTCGAGGTCGCGCCCGATGACGTCGACCAGGTGGCCGCTCCCCGCCGGCCGGTCGTGCTGCGGACGACCGGGCAGGGCAGGGAAGTGCAGCATCGCGATGACGGGCTTGCGCACGCCGAACGCGCGCTCCAGGACGTCCATCGGTGGTCCTTCCAGATCAGCTGCCATGGCGGGAGGCAGCCATCGCCCGGGCGGGGGTTTCGGGTCGGTCGGCCGTCGCGCGAGGAGACTGTTTGGCGACGACGATGTCGACCCCGAGCTTGCGCAGGCGGGTCAGCTCGTCGTCCGGCGCAGACGGGTCGGTGACCAGCGTCGCGACGCCATCGGCTGGCCCGACCAGGGCCGAGGTGACCGCGCCGATCTTCGAGCCATCCGCGATCACCACCACGCGAGCGGCGCGCTCGAGGACGGATCGCTGGACCTCCGCCTCCTCATCGGTCAGTTCGGTGATGCCCCAGCGCGCGGAAAAGCCGGCCGCTCCGACGACGGCGAGGTCGAACCTGTACGTGCCCAGCGTCCGCAGGGCCCCTGGCCCGATACAGCTCAGCTCGTCGCGCAGGACGACGCCACCCAGGCACACGATCTTGATCGCCCGCGTCCCGAGCAGGCTGGCGATGGGCAACGACGCCGTGACGATGGTGAGGTTGTCGCGCGCCGGGAGGTAGCGAGCGAACTGTTCCGCGGTCGTCCCGATCCCGAGATAGACGACTCGCGCATCGCCAACGAGCTCCGCCGCCCGCATCCCGATGAGGCGCTTCTCGCGCGCCGACTGGAGCGCCCGGGCGTTGAACGAGATATCGAACGAGCGAGTCAGGTGCGCGGCGGCGCCACCGTACGTCTGCCGAACGAACCCATCGCGTTCCAGCCGCCGGATATCGCGACGGATGGTCATCTCGGAGACGCCGAGCTCCCGGGCAAGAGCGGGAACATGGATGGTCTGGTCGGCGGCGACACGCTCGAGGATCTGCCGCCAGCGATCGACCGCCTGGATTGGTCGAGACATGGTCACTCGTTGAAGTTACAAAAGTCGTTGACGAATGGTGTGCGATTGTGTTCGACTATCGCCGGAGACCCCAATGGCTGTCAAGGGATGCTCGCCCGGTGGAGTGGCCGGGCTGGCAGGGAGGGAACTGCATGGGATCGTCTGAGCCCGGCGGGAGCCGGCTGTTCGTCCGTCAGAGCACGGGCCTCGTCCGGGAGGCGTCCGCACTGGACGCCACGATCTTCAACGCGGTGTTCTCCGCGCCGGTCGGGGCGACGCTCGCGTTCGGCCTGTTCTGGGCGCTGGGATCATTCCCGAAGGCCGACTTCGTGGCGGTCACCCTCATCGCGCTGGTCATCAACATCCCGATCCTTGTGATGATGGCGCTGCTCGCGTCAAGCATGCCGCGGACCGGCGGAGACTACGTGTGGGTCAGCCGCATCCTGTCGCCGCCGCTCGCGCTCGTCTCCAACTTCGGGGCGGCGCTGTCGGCCCTGATCGGGGCCACGTTCTGGGCGCGATACTTCGCGGTCCTCGCGCTCGGTCCGGTCCTCTCGAGCCTCGGCGTGCTGTTCAACATGCCGGTGCTGACCGAGTGGGGCGGCCGATTCCAGACAGACAAGGTCTGGACATTCATCGGCGGCTTCTCGATGATCCTGCTGCTGACCCTGGTGCTCATCGCGGGCACGCGCACGACCTTCCGCTGGCAGAACGTCTTCTGGATCATCGCGTCGGTCGGGACCTTCCTCGCGTTCGTCGTCCTGCTCCTCGGCGGCACGAACGACTTCCAGACGAACTTCAACGCCGTCAATACCGCCCAGGGCGGCGGCACGATGGCGGCCGTCATCGACGCGGCCGGCGTGCGCGGCGTCAAACCGGACCTCGGTGACATGTCGATGACGTTGCCGGCGGTCTTCGTGGTGATGACGTTCATGATGTGGAACTGGTGGTCGGTCTACCTCTCGGGCGAGCTCAAGAGTGCGATGAACCGACGGCGCCAGCTGACGATCATGGTCGGCGCTCTCGTCTGGGACGTCGTGTTCATCGCCCTTGGCGCGCTGCTGCTGTTCAAGGTCACCGGCTTCGACTTCGTCGTTGCGGCGAACACGGCGGGCAATGCCGCGTACGCGATCCCGGGTGGTCCCTTCTACCAGGTCCTCGCGGCGCTCGTTTACAACGTCCCGATCCTGACCATCATCATCGTCGGCTCCTTCCTGTTCTGGAGCCTGCCGGCGATGGTCGGCAACACCTTC
>DASYJV010000353.1:0-2715 GCA_035996105.1 Candidatus Limnocylindrales bacterium
GGATGAGCACCGGGACGATCCGGGTGAAGGCGCTGGCAGGCAGGGCCAACAGCAGCCCGGCGCCCGTCAACCCGCCGAGCGCCGCTGCGGTCACGAGCGGCCTCGCACGTCTGCGCTGGCCGACGAGCTCGCGCCGATAGCCCAGTGTCCCGCTGATCGTGCCGGGCACGATCCCGATCGTGTTCGACACGTTGGCCACCAGGGGAGGGAAGCCGAGAAACAGGAGGACCGGGAAGGTGATGAGCGATCCCGAGCCGACGACCGCGTTGATCGTGCCCGCCGCCACGCCGGCAGCGACGATCAGGATGGCGGCGGGGGGATCGATCAAGCTCGGGACTCCGATGCGTAGACGGCCGATTCTACGGAGGCCGCGGTACACTCGCCCGGTCGCCAGGTAACCGAGAGGTACGTCCATGACCAGAGCGCGGCGTGTCCTGCGCAACCCATCGTCGGAGCCGGAGCCGTTCGATGCGGCCGCGTTTCCCGGGCTGGAGGAGCGCCGACGAGCCGACGACGGAGCGGCGAGCGAGCGCTGGCGGGAGCTGATCGCCTCGAGCCCGACGGTCATCGCGGACGGGGCGATGGGGACGATGCTGTTCGCCAACGGTCTGATGTTCGGCGATCCGCCCGAGGTCTGGAACCTCTCGAAGCCCGACGTGATCCGCAGGATCCACCGTGGCTACCTCGACGCCGGGGCCCAGATCATCATGACCAACACGTTCGGCGGGAACCGGATGCGGCTCAGCCTGCACGGTCTCCAGGACCGCGTCGCCGAGCTCAACCAGACGGCCGCCATCCTGGCCCGCAGCGAGGTCGATGCCTCCGACCACGATGCCCTGGTCGCCGGCGACATCGGACCCAGTGGCGCGATCCTGGCACCGACCGGGACGCTCGAATACGACGAGGCCGTCGACATCTTCACGGAGCAGGCCGCGGCACTCGTCGCGGGCGGCGTCGACCTCATCTGGATCGAGACGATGTCAGACCTGCCGGAGATCAAGGCCGCGATCGAAGGCGTCCGCCGCGTCTCACCGGGGATCGCGCTCATCGCGACGATGACCTTCGACACCCGGGGCCACACGATGATGGGCGTGTCGCCGGAGCAGGCGGTCGCGTCGCTCACCGCCTGGGGCGCGGACGCGGTCGGCGGGAACTGCGGCAATGGGCCTGACGAGCTCGTCACCGTCATCGAGCGCATGCGGGCCGCCGATCCGGATGCGACCCTGGTCGCCAAGTCCAACGCTGGGATGCCGGAGCTCGTCGACATGCGCGCGGTCTACCGCTCCGAGCCCGCCACGATGGCGGCCGCCGCGCTGGCGATGCGCGACGCTGGCGCATCGATCGTCGGTGGCTGCTGCGGGAGCACGCCCGCACACCTGGAGGCGATGGCCAGACTCGTCGCAGGCTGAGGCTGACGGGCCCGTCGGTCGGGCTCGAGCGGCTACCATACGGCGGCCATGACAGAGACCCAGCCGAGCCTTGCCACGCCCTACCGCAGCCATACCTGCGGTCAGCTCCGAGCCGGCGACGCCGGGACGACCGCCCGTCTGGCCGGCTGGGTCCACCGCCGGCGCGATCACGGCCAGCTCATCTTCCTCGACCTGCGCGATCGGCACGGCATCACCCAGGTCGTCGTCGACAAGGCCGATTCGCCCGATGCGCATGCCCTGGCCAGCCGCCTCCGCCCGGAGTTCGTCGTCACCGTCGAGGGGTCGGTCGCGCTCCGCCTGGCGGGGACGGAGAACACGAGGCTGCCGACCGGCGCGATCGAGCTCCGGGCCACCGCCGTCAAGATCCTGGCCGAGGCGAAGACGCCGCCCTTCTACATCAACGAGCCCGACGCACCGGTCGACGAGAGCCTGCGGCTCAAGTACCGCTATCTCGATATCCGGCGGGAACCGATGCAACGGCGCCTCATGCTCCGCAGCCGGATGGTCCAGGCGATCCGCGAGGTCCATCACGCCAACGGGTTCGTCGAGGTCGAGACGCCCACGCTCATCAAGAGCACGCCCGAGGGCGCCCGCGACTTCATCGTCCCGAGCCGCCTGCAGCCGGGGACGGTCTACGCACTGCCCCAGAGCCCGCAGCAGCTCAAGCAGCTGCTGATGGTCGCCGGCATCGACCGCTACATGCAGATCGCCCGCTGCTATCGCGATGAGGACCTGCGCGGCGATCGCCAGCCCGAGTTCACCCAGCTCGACCTCGAGATGAGCTTTGTCGACGAGGCGGCCGTGATGGGGTTCGTGGAGTCGATGGCGATCGAGGTCTCGCGGCTGACGGTCCCGGAGCGCTCCATCCTCCAATCGCCGTTCCCGGTCTTCACCTATGCGGAGGCGCTCGAGCGGTTCGGCTCGGACAAGCCCGATGTGCGCTTCGGGATGGAGCTGGTCGATCTCGCCCCCGCGCTCCTCGGTCCCGACGGCGTCGCGTCGTCGGGGTTCGGTGTCTTCGATACCGCCCTCTCGGCTGGCGGCCGGGTCAAGGCGATCGTCGCACCCGGGATGGCCGGCGTCACCCGCCGCGAGATCGATGAGCTGACCGAGCGGGCGCGCCGATTCGGGGCCAAGGGCCTTGCCTACCTCGCGCTCGAACCAGGTGGCGAGATCAAGAGCCCGATCGCGAAGTTCCTCACCTCCGAGACCCAACGGGCGATCATCGACGGCACGAAGGCGGGCGAGGGCGACCTCATCCTCATCGTCGCCGACACCCCCGACG
>DASYJV010000354.1:0-1757 GCA_035996105.1 Candidatus Limnocylindrales bacterium
CTCGGCATCATCATCTACGTCGTCGGGTCGGTCCTCGCCGGCTTCGCGACCTCGGCCATCTGGCTGATCAGCTGTCGCGCCATCCAGGGCGTCGGCGTGGGCGCGCTCACCGCGCTGGTCCAGGTGATCCTCTCCGACCTCGTCTCGCCCCGCGAGCGTGGCCGTTACATGGGCTATCTCGGCGCCGTCTTCGGGGTCGGCACCGTCGCAGGCCCCGTCCTCGGCGGCGTCCTGACCGACAGCCTCGGCTGGCGCTGGTGCTTCTTCGTCGGCGTCCCCTTCGCCCTCGGCGCCCTCGTCCTGCTGCAGCACACGCTGCACCTGCCGACGCGCAAGCGCGAGAACGTGAGCATCGACGGCCTCGGCGCGGTCCTGATCGCCGCGGGGGTCTCCGCCATCCTGATCTGGGTCTCGCTCGCCGGCAAGAACTTCGACTGGATCGGCTGGCAGACCGCCGCCATGGTCATCGGCGGCGTCATCCTGCTGATCGCCGCGGTCTTCGTCGAGCGGCGGTCCGATGAGCCTCTCATCCCGATGGACCTGTTCGAGCACCGGACGGTCGTGATGGCGGTGATCGCCTCGGTTGCGGTCGGCATCGCGATGTTCGGCACCACGGTCTTCCTGACCCAGTACATGCAGCTGGCTCGGGGCTACAGCCCGACGGAGTCCGGTCTGCTGACGATCCCGATGGTCATCGGTCTCTTCGGCTCCTCCACCATCTCCGGCCGCTACATCTCGAACTCCGGGCACTACAAGCGGATCATGCTCGCGGGAACGGTCGCGCTGACCGTCGGGCTGGTGCTCATGGGCCTGATCGACGAGTCGACCAGCCTGGCCGAGGTCGCCGTGTTCATGGTCATCGTGGGCGCCGGCGTCGGCATGCTGATGCAGAACCTGATCCTCGCGGTCCAGAACGTGATCCCGACCTCGGAGATCGGCGCGGGGTCGGCGCTCATCGCGTTCTTCCGCAGCCTCGGCGGCGCGATCGGGGTGTCGGTGCTCGGTGCCGTCCTCGGCAGCAAGGTCACCAGCTCGATCTCGGACGGTCTGGCCGCCAAGGGCATCAAGGCCGACGGCGGCGGCTCGGGCGGTGCGATCCCCGAGCTCTCCGCCTTGCCCGGCCCGGTGCGCGGCATCGTCGAGCACGCCTACGGCACCGCGATCGCCGAGATCTTCCTCATCGCCGCGCCGATGGGCATCGTCGCCTTCATCGCGGTCTGGTTCCTGCGCGAGCACGCGCTCGGGACCAAGAGCGGGATCGAGCTGGCGAACGAGGCGGCCGAGATGGCCTGACCGGCCACGGTTCGCCGCGGACGCGACGCGATGGCCCGCCCGACGCGCACGGCTACGCCTGCGCCGAGACGAGCCTTTCGAGCTTGTCCAACGCCTCCGTCCAACCGTCGCGGTGGAGTGCGCGGCGCTCCTCGGTCTTGAACGGACGCTGCGTCAAGGCGACCTCCGTCGATTCGCCCAGCTCCCGAAACGTCAGGTCCACCTGGGTCTCGACGTCGTCGGGATCGGGCTCCTCCCAGACGAAGGTGTAGGCGAGGCGGGCAGGCGGGTCGACCTCGCGGAACTCCCCGGTCAGGTAGAAGTGGTCGCCACCCCGCGGCTGCATCTCGATCCGGTAGCGCTCTCCGACGCGCGGGTCGAACTCGAGGCTCGGAGTGGTGAAGCCGTTCGGCCCCCACCACTTCGCCAGCTCGTTGGCGTCGCTGAAGGCCCGGAACACGACCGAAGCAGGCGCCGGAATCATG
>DASYJV010000355.1:0-4503 GCA_035996105.1 Candidatus Limnocylindrales bacterium
GAGGCCGGATCCGAGCGCGACGACGATGGCCAGCGGCAGGCGCCCGCGGCGGCTGACGGCGAGCGACGGATCGGTGCTGACGGGCGCGTCCGCCACCGCGTGCAGGGCGCCCAGGGTGAGCAGCCCGGCCAGCGCGATCAGCGGCAGCAGACCGAGAAAGACGTACCGCCAGCCGAACGCCTCACCGACCGTACCGGCGATCGCCGGGCCGATGACGCCGGGCAGGATCCACGCGGTCGAGAGGGTGGCGAACATCCGCGGCCGCAGCGCGTCGGGGAGGGTCCGCCCGATCGCGACATAGGCGATCGGCTGGATCGTGCCGGCCCCCAGGCCCTGGAGGAACCGGGCCGCGACGAGCAGCGGCATCGAAGGCGCGACACCGCCGCCGAGGAGACCGATGGCGAACAGCCCGAGACCGGCCGCGAACGGGAGCGCGAGCCCGCCGCGGTCGATCGCCGCGCCCACGACGACGATGCCGATGAGCGAGCCGAGGAAGAACGCCGAGAACACCCAGCCATAGAGCTCGAGACCGCCGAGCTCACGAGCGACGATCGGCATCACCGTCGAGATGGCCAGGGCCTCGAAGCCGACCAGCGTGATGGTCAGCACGAGCCCGAGCGTGAGCGGGCGTCGATCCGGGCGCCAGAGGCTGTCGTGCCGACCTTCGGGGGAGTGGTTCATGCGACAAGGATGGCTGGGCCGGCGGACGTCCGCCCGGAGGTTCCCGTCAGGCCCGCCACTCCCCGAGCGTGGCGCGGGCGCGCTTGACCGCAGCCGCATGACCAGCGTCGTCGCCCGCGAGCAGCCGGTCGAGTCCGAGCAGCGCCGCGCCGAGGACGGGCGGCGCCGCCGAACGGCGCACGGTCGCGGCCGGCGCCACGCGCCGGATGCCATCGCGGATCCGCTCCTCGAACGCCTCGTCGTCTGCGGCGAAGATGCCGCCGGCCAGCGCGACAACGGGGTCGAGCCGCGTGAGGTGGAGCCGACGGATGATCGCGCCGGCCATGGCGATGAGCTCATCCGCCTGGCGATCCACGATCGAGCGGGCGACCCTGTCACCCACCGCGGCGGCCTCGAACACGACACGTGACAGCTCGCCGAGCCGCCGCTCCTCCAGCGTCCCGGCCTCCAGCCGGCGCGTCACCTCGATCGGTCGAGTGAGGCCGAAGTGGGTCGGAACCAGCGTCTCGAGCGTGGTGCGCGGACCGCGCCCGTCGCGTGCCCTGACGGCGGCGCCCAGCCCGGCCGTCCCGATGTCGATCCCGCCGCCCCAGTCGCCCGAGATCGGGCCGAGCGCGGCGAGCCGTGCGGTGCGGCCGTTGGGCGCGATCGCCGCCGCGTTGACACCGGAGCCACAGATGAGGGCCACGCCCCAGCCGCGGTCGGAGGCGACGCGGATCGGCGTGAACCCGTCGTTGACGACGACCGTGTCGACGGCCAGGCCCTGGGCCGCGATGGCGGCGGTCAGACGTCGGGTGTCGGCCGTGGTGTCCGCGCCGGCCAGCCCGAAGACCCCGATCGACGCTGGCGGTGCCCCGGGCGGCAGGCCTGCAGCGGCCCGCACGTCGGCCACGAGCCCGGCCAGCCGTTCGATGCCGACCGCCAGCCCGACCTGCTGGTGCGAGGTCGTCGGGCCGCGGACTGCGGCCAGCAGTCGCCCTTCGGGCGTCACCAGCGCGACATCCGTCTTCGAGTTCCCGCCGTCGACGGCCAGGATCATTTCTCGACGCCGGTCACGACCAGCCCCCGGGTGAAGAAGCGCTGGGTCAGCAGGAAGGCGACCACCGGGATGACCAGCGTCATCAGCGTCCCGGCCTGGATGAGCCCGGGGTCGCGGTAGTGGATGCCATTGAACCGCGAGAGCCCAAGGGCCAGCGTCTGGAGCTGCGGCTTGGAGGAGAGGTAGAGCAGCGGTCCGAAGAAGTCGTTCCAGGTGTAGACCAGGTGGAAGATCGCCACGGCGATGACGACCGGCCAGGCCTGGGGCAGCAGCACCGACCAGAGCGTGCGGAACGGGCCGGCGCCATCGATGCTGGCCGCCTCGTCCATCTCGGTCGGGATCGTCATGAAGTACTGGCGCATGAGGAAGACGTCGAACGCGTTGGCGAAGAACGTCGGGACGAGCAGCGGCAGCCAGGTCCCGACCCAGCCCAGCTTCACGAAGATCGTGTAGGTCGGGATGATGGTCACCGCGGCCGGCAGGAAGATCGTGGCGATGAGCAGGGTGAACAGGAGGTCGCGTCCCGGGAAGCGGAACCGGGCGAACCCGTACGCCACCAGGGTGCACGACAGGAGCGTGCCGAGCGTCCCGATCACGGCGATCGCGACCGTGTTGGAGAGGAGGCGCGGGTAGTCGATGAGCTCCCAGACCTTGGCGAAGTTCTCCCAGTGCGGGGCTAGGACCCACACCCGGTCGAGCGTGCGCCACGACCCCTGCCACACGATCGGGACGTCGGGCGCGGCCGGGTCGACGAAGGTGCTCTGCTGGCGGCCTGGCTCGATCAACGCCAGCTGGCGGGTCGTGCCGTCGAGCGGGACGAGGAAGACCTCGCGGTCCTGGCCGGCGATCGAGACGACGGCCGGATCGGCCGGGTAGATCGGGGTCCCGGCCTGGGTGATCTGGTCGGTGCTCTTGATGGCGTAGGTCACCGACCGGAGCATCGGCGAGAGGAACGCGGCGAGCGCCAGGACGGCGATCAGCGTCAATACGAAGGAGCGTCGGGTGTCGCCGCGCTCCCGAGGTGGACGGCTGCCGGCCCGGGCGGACGCCCGTCGACGCAGCCAGCGCGTGCGCAGCCCGGGCAGCTCGACGCCCTCGACCGTGGTCACCGTTCAGCGGACCTCGCCGGCGTAGTAGACCCAGCGCCGCGAGAGCCGGAACAGGAGCAGGGTGATGACCAGCGAGATCGCGAACAGGATCCAGGCCAGGGTCGCGCCATAGGACATGTTCTGGAAGGTGAAGAAGCTCTTGTAGATGTACAGGTTGAAGAAGTAGGTGCTGCCGCCGGGCTCGCCGGTGCCGTTCTTGAGCACGAGCGGGACGAGGAAGTACTGAAGCACCTCGACGACGCCGAGCACGAGCGTGTAGAAGATGACCGGCGACATCATCGGGATCGTGATGTGACGCAGGCTGGCGAATGCCCCCGCGCCGTCGATCCTGGCGGCGTCATACAGCTCGGTCGGGATGCCTTTCAGCCCGGCGAGATAGATGATCATCCCGGCCCCTATCCCCCAGATCCCCATGATCACCAGCCCGCTGTAGATCCACGTCGGATCCTGGAGCCAGTCGGGAGGGTGAGCGATCCCAACGAGCCTGAGGAAGCCATCGATCCAGCCCGAGTCGGCGCCGAGCATCCCGCCCCAGATCAGGACGCCGGCGATGAAGGGGACGACGTACGGGAGGAAGAAGAGGACGCGGAAGGCTCCCGGTCCCCTCAGGTGGCGGGAATGGAGGAGGAGCGCCACCACGAACGGCAGCCCGACCGCGACGGGCAGCGCGAGCAACGCGTATTTGAGCGTGACGAGCAGCGACTCCCAGGCCTGCTTGTCGGCCAGCATGTCCTGGTAGTTCTTGAGGCCGACGAACTGCAGGGGCCGGTCCTGGGCCAGGTTCACGTTGGTGAACGTGAAGGCCAGGGTGGCGATCATCGGCACGAGGGTGAACGCCAGGAACCCGATGATCCACGGCGCGATGAAGACGTACCCCCAGCGCGCGCGCCGCCAGGCCAGCCCGGACATCCGGGGCCGGATGGTGCGCCGGCGCGCGACGCCGGAGGCGGACACGGTCTAGGAGCCGCCCTTGTCGAAGACCGCCTGGAGCTGGGTCTTGAGGTCCGAGATCTCCTTGTCCAGGTCGAGGCCCGGGGTGGCCTGCCACTTGGTCCCGAAGGTGTTGATCAGGTCGAGCGTCTGGTTGTAGGCCGGGACGTACGACTCGAAGTTCGGGACATCGGCGTACTTCGCCCCCTCGACCACCACGTTCCAGTCGATCTTCTGGGGGATGAGCGCCTTGCCATCCGACCCCTTCTGGTTCTGGATCCCTTCGAAGAAGGCGGCCTGCTGGGCCGGTCTGGCGGGGAAGCCGCCATAGAGCTGGGCCAGCTGGAGCGCCGCCTCGCCGGAAAGGTACTTGAGGACCTCGAACGCCTCGTCAGGGTGCTTGCTCGACTTGAGGATGCGGAAGGTGTCCGCGTTGAAGGCCGCCGTCGTCTGGTGGTTGTAGGCGGGCGTCGCCGCGAGGTTCCAGTCGGTCCCGGAATCGGTGACCCCGTAGGTCGACCAGATGTAGTTCTCGCTCATCGCCACCTTGCCGGTGAAGAAGGGGTAGTTGCTCGGATTGAGGTCGGTGTTGAGGAACTCCGGCCCGGTCATCGCGAAGTGGTCCTTCCAGATACCGTCGTAGAACCAATGCCACGCCTTGGCCCACGAATCGGGGATCTGGGCGGTCTTGCCATCGTCCGCCACCAGCGAACCCGCGGTCCAGTAGGCGCCGGTCTGGCGGAG
>DASYJV010000356.1:0-3314 GCA_035996105.1 Candidatus Limnocylindrales bacterium
ACGACTTCGACCTCCCGCGACCGCTCACGCCGGATGATCTCGCGGCGATCGAGGCTCGGATGGCGGCCAGCGTCGCCGCGGACCATCCCTTCGTCCGGCACGAGCTCGATCCGGCCGAGGGCCGGGCGTTCTTCGTCGAGCGCGACCAGCCGTTCAAGGTCGAGATCCTCGACGACCTGGCTGCACGCTCGGAACGGGACGGGACACCGATGCCTGCGACCTCGGTCTACGAGCACGGGACGTTCGTCGACCTGTGCAAGGGCCCGCATGTCGCCTCGACCGGCGCGATCGGCCCGTTCAAGCTGCTCGCGGTCGCCGGTGCCTACTGGCGAGGTGACGAGAAGCGGCCGATGCTCCAGCGGATCTACGGGACGGTGTGGGCCGACCAGGAGGCCCTTGACCAGTTCCTGTGGCGGCGTGAGGAGGCGAAGAAGCGCGACCATCGCCGGCTGGGTGTCCAGCTCGACCTGTTCAGCTTCCACGACGTCAGCCCCGGCTCGGCCTTCTGGCATCCCAAGGGACAGCGCCTGTGGCGGACGCTGGAGACGGCGATGCGCGAGCTCCAGGAGCGCCGTGGCTACCAGGAGATCAGCACGCCGATCGTCGTCAGCGAGCGGTTGTGGCGACAGTCCGGTCACTGGGACCTCTACCGCGACAACATGTTCCTCATCGAGTCCGAGGGACAGACGTTCAGCCTCAAGCCGATGAACTGCCCCGAGAGCACGTTCGTCTACCGCTCCCACCTGCGCTCGTACCGCGACCTCCCGCTCCGATTCAACGAATATGGCCGGCTCCATCGCAATGAGCGCTCGGGAACGCTCAGCGGGCTGACCAGGGTCCGCCAGTTCATCCAGGACGACGCGCACCTGTACGTTCGGCCCGACCAGCTGACCGACGAGATCCAGGCGCTCCTCGGCGAGGTCCGGGAGGCGTACGGCTGGTTCGGATTGGAGCCGCGCTTCGTCTTCGCGACCAAGCCGGACAAGGCACTCGGCGATCCGGCGCTATGGGAGCGGGCCGAGCAGCTCATCCGCGAGGCATTCGCATCGGCGGATATCACCTATACGCTCAAGCCCAAGGACGGGACCTTCTACGCACCAAAGATCGACATCTACATCGACGACGCCCTCGGTCGCGAGTGGCAGATGGCCACCATCCAGGTCGACCTGGTGATGCTCCCCGAGCGCTTCGATCTGACGTATATCGATGAGAACGGTCAGCCCCAGCGGCCGATCGCGATCCACCGGGCCATCTACGGCTCGCTCGAGCGCTTCATCGGGATCCTCGTCGAGCACTTCGCGGGCGCCTTCCCGTTGTGGCTCGCGCCGGTCCAGGCGGTCATCATCCCGATCGCCGATCGGCACGCCGAGGCAGGCGACGAGCTCGCGGGGGTCCTTCGCGGCCGGGGCCTTCGGGTCGAGGTCGATCGATCCGACAATCGGATGCAGAACAAGATCCGCCTGGCGCAGGAGCAGAAGGTCCCGTACATGCTCGTGCTCGGCGACCGGGAGATCGAGGCACGGACCGTCGCGCCTCGCGCGCGCAATGCCGCCAGGGGCGAGCAACAGGAGGCGGTCGCCTGGGACGCGCTGGCCGACCGCTTGGCTGCCGAATCGGAGGCGCGCACCGTCGCCTGAAGCGCGTCGCCGGGCCGCCGGGACGGCCACCCATTGTCGGTCCGGAACGGCCTGTGCTATCCTCCCGCTTCGGCCGGGACCCGGGTCGCCGTGTGCCCGCGCCGTTCGCCATCGATCGCTACCACGAAGGGGATAGACCATCAGTCGAGACCTGCGCGTCAATCAGATGATCCGGATCCCGCAGGTTCGGGTCGTCGACGAAGAGGGTGCTCAGCTTGGTGTCATGCCCACGCCCCGGGCGCTCGAGATGGCGCAGGAACGAGGCCTCGACCTCGTCGAAGTCGCCCCGATGGCAGCGCCACCGGTCGTCAAGTTCCTCGACTTCGGTCAATACAAGTACGACCTCACGAAGCGTGAGAAGGAAGCCAAGCGCAAGCAACGCTCGGTGACCTTCAAGGAAGTCCGCCTCTCACCCAAGATCGGCATCGGCGACTTCGATACGAAGGTGCATCGGGCGATCGAATTCCTCGAGGACGGGGATCGGATCAAGGTGACCGTCCGCTTCCGCGGTCGGGAGCTGACTCATCCGGAGCTCGGTCGGAACCTCCTTGCGAAGTTCGTCGATCGGGTCAAGGATCACGGGGTGGCGGAACGCACGCCGCTCCTCGAAGGCAAGTCGATGCACATCACGATGGCATCGGTCCACAAACCCAAGACGCACGACGCTCCGAACCCGCGGGGCGCCGAGCCGACAGATGCGAAGATCCAGGCGGCATCAGCGCCGACGCCCGTCGCCCCGGCGGCGAGCCCGGCGCCCGAGCCACCGACCGACGTCGTGACACCGGCCGAGACGCCGACCACACCGGTGGTCCCGGCTGCGGCCACGACGACGGCCAAGGCACCGGTCGCGGCGCCGAGCAGGGAACCGAGCCTGACGGCGGCCAAGGTCGCGACGCCGAGAGCCGCCGCGGAGAAGAAGCTCGAACCGAAGAAAAGCGCACCGGCCCCGGCGCCGGTGACATCAGGAGAGTGAGACCAGGGTGCCCAAGATCAAGAGCCACAAGGCAGCCGCCAAGCGCATCGGCGTGACCGGCAGCGGCAAGTTCCGTCGCGTCAAGGCGTGGAGCGGCCACCACCTCGAGATCAAGTCGTCCCGTCGGACCCGGCGCTATGCCGGCAAGGCCATCATCGGGCCCGAACACGCCAGGCAGGTCCGTCGCCTGCTGCCGTACCTCTAGGAGCGGATCCACCTCATGGCACGAGTCAAGCGGGGCGTCACGTCCCACAAGCGCCACAAGCGCCTCATGCAGGACGCGGAAGGCCGCAAGGGCGCCAAGTCGCGCCTGGTCAAACCCGCGCGCGAAGCGCTTCTCCACGCGCTCGCCTACGCGACCCGCGACCGCAAGCAGCGGAAGCGCCAGATGCGCCAGCTGTGGATCATCCGGATCAACGCGGCCGCCCGCCAGAACGGCCTGACCTACGGCCAGTTCATCGCCGGCCTCAAGAAGGCGGACGTCGAGATCGACCGCAAGATCCTGGCGGACCTGGCGATCCGGGACGCCGCGACGTTCGGCCGCATCGTCGAGCTCGCCAGGGCGCCTGAGCCGATCGCCTGACCCGGCCACGCAAGACCGCTCTCGCCAAGATCCACACCGGGCCCTCGACGTCGCCGACGCTCGAGGGCTCGTGATTCCAAGGCCCATGGAAGGACGGACGTGGACCTCGCCGACCTGACGC
>DASYJV010000357.1:0-3079 GCA_035996105.1 Candidatus Limnocylindrales bacterium
AGGCGATGCTCTCGATCCACTATGCGGCGGCCGCGATCATGACGACGGGACGCCTCGGGTTCGCCGAGTTCCTGCCGGCGGCCTATGGGCGGCCGGACATCCGCGACCAGATGCGCCAGGTCGAGCTGATCCCCGATCCGGGCTTGAACCCGCAGCAATGCCGGGTCGAGCTGGGCGAACCGGTGTTCGCCGCGGAATCGGTCGACGTGCCGAAGGGGCACCCGGACGATCCGGCCTCACGACCGCTGCTGGCCGCGAAATTCCACGCCTGTGCCGACCCGGTCCTTGGCACCGGACAGGCCACCGAGCTGCTCGCGACGATCGAGGCTCTGGCCGACCTCGAAACGACTCGTGACCTGTTCCGCCTGCTGGCGCCTGCATCGTGACCGGGATGACCGATCCGAGCGATCTCGTCCGCGCGTTGCAACGCTCGCGCGTCATCGACCTTGGTCAGCCCTTCCACGCCGAGATGCCGCAACCGGCCGGTCTTCCGCGCTTCAGTCTCGTGACGGTCCGTCGCCACGGCGACGTCATGCGCGGCGAGGGCTATAGCGCGGCGCACGATCTTCTGATCACGCTCAACCATGCGGGCACCCACATCGACGCGATCGGGCATGTCTCCGCTCACGGCAAGCTTCACGGCGATGTCGCCGCGGACGATGTCCAGCGTGGGATCCACGGCCTTGGCGACTTCGGGATCCAGGCGCTGGCGCCGATCGTCCGCCGTTGCGTGCTGGCGGACGTCGCCGGTTTCCTCGGGGTGGATCGCCTCGAGCCGGCGTTCGGCATCGGCGGTGACCTCCTCGCCGCCTCCCTTCAAGCGCGCGGCAGTCATCTCGAGCGCGGCGACGTCCTGCTCGTGCGCACGGGCTGGGGGGCGCTGTGGACGGAGCCGGAGCGGTATCTCGGCCAGGGGCTCGGCCTCCCCGGCGTGGATGCCGACGGGGCGGACTGGATCGCGGGTCAGGGCGTCTCGGCGACCGGTGCCGACTGCCTGATGTATGAGCAGTTCGACCCCGCGGTGAACGCGCTGCCCGTCCATCTTCGCCTGCTTCAGGCCGAGGCGATCCCGCTGATGGAGAACCTGGGCCTCGAAGAGCTCGCCACGACCGGCGCTGAGGCCTTCACGGTCGTCGTGTTGCCGCTCCCGCTCGTCGGTGGGACGGGCTCCCAGGTCCGGCCGATCGCCCTTCTCTGAGCGCGGGCCCGGGCTCGGAACGTCCCGTGCGTCGCCTCCATCTCGGTACGTTCGGATGGAGGACGGGCGACGCCATGCGCTGTCACCATCCCCGTATGCAATCCTCCACGAGGGCATCGCGTGCCCTCGGGATCCCCCAGTCCCGACGCGTAGGCGTCCGACTGGCGGTCCTCCTCCTGATCGTGGCCAGCGCCACGGTCCTCGCCACCACCGTCGTCTCCGCCGGCTCGCTCCCGCCTTGTCGCCTGGCCGATACCCTCACCGCGCAGCGCTCCTACGCGGACTGGGATCGCACCGTGCTCGACCTCACCTACCGGCTGCCCACGACATATGCGCCGCGCGATCTGCGCTCGACGGCGAGCGCCGGTCTCAACGGCGGCAACCAGGTCCGCGCGTTCGTTATCGCCGATCTCCGTGCGATGGCCAGCGCCGCCCGGGCCGCCGGCGCGCGGCTGGCCATCCAGTCGGCCTTTCGGAGCTTCGCGACCCAGCGCTCGACGTTCGCCTACTGGTCTCGCGTCTCCGGGTACGCGGCAGCGCTCAGGTCGAGCGCCCGAGCGGGCCACAGCGAGCATCAGCTCGGGACGACCGTCGACTTCCGCAGCTTTGGTGGATCGGCTCCCTGGTACTACAGCGACTGGGGCATCACCCGGGCGGGCGCCTGGCTGAAGGCCAACGCGTGGAGGTACGGCTTCCTGATGACGTACCCAAAGGGCAAGTCCTCGGTGACGTGCTACGCCTATGAGCCGTGGCACTACCGCTATGTCGGGCGCCCGCTGGCGGCGGCGATCCGCGCCAGCGGGTCGACCATCCGCGAATACCTGTGGCGCGAGCAGACGACGCCCACACCGACACCCACGCCGACGCCGACCGGGACCCCGAGCAGCGAGCCGACCGCGACCCCGATGCCCACGACGGAGCCGACGCCCACCACGGAGCCGACGCCCAGCACCGAGCCGACCCCGACGCCGACGCCTACGCTCGAGCCGACGGCCACTCCCGAGCCGACGCCCGGCGGCTAGTCCCGAAGCGCTTCCGCGATCAGCCCCGACAGCTGGTCCCACTCGACCAGGAACGCGTCGTGCCCCTTGGTCGATCCGATCTCACGGTAATGCGCCTCGACACCGCCGGCCTGTGCCGCGTCGACCAGGAGATGGACCTGGCGCGGGCCAAAGAGGATGTCGTCCTGGATCCCGACCCCGATGAGCCGGCTGCCACCGGCCGCCAGGCGGGCGGAGGCCCCCTCGAGACCACCCCAGCCCGCGCCGATATCGTGCCGGTCCATGGCACGGGCCAGGATCCGGTAGGTGTCGGGATCGAACCGATCCACGAGCTTCTGGCCCTGGTGGTCGAGATAGCTCACGATCGACGGCCGGCCATCGGGCTCGACGGATCTCCCGAACCGCTCGTCGAAATCGGCCTCGCTGCGGTACGTCGTCATCGCCAGCTCGCGGGCGAGCGCGAGGCCACCCGGGCCGAGTCGATCGATGAGCTCGACCTGGAGGTGGTTCCAGGCGATCGCCATCGGCCCGGTCGCCGCGGGTGCTGCGATGGGCATCACGGTCCGGACCGAACCCGGACGCGCCAGCGCCACCTCGAGCGCGACCATGCCGCCGAGCGACCCACCCACGACGAGGTCGAGGCGGTCGACCCCGAGGGCATCGGCGAGCCGCCACTGCGCGCGGGCCTGGTCGCGCGTCGAGACCTGTGGGAAGGTCGCGCCGTATGGCCGGCCGGTCGCCGGATCGCTGGAGGCCGGGCCAGTCGTTCCGTAACGTCCCCCGAGAAGGTTCGCCGACAACACGCCGACCCGGACGGTGTCGAGCGCCCGGCCTGGGCCGATGAGCGGCTCCCACCAGTCGCCCGCGGCGTCCGCCGATC
>DASYJV010000358.1:0-3106 GCA_035996105.1 Candidatus Limnocylindrales bacterium
GTGAGCGTGGCAGCCTCGAGCTCTGCCCCCAGCCCTGCCCGCTCGGCATCCGCGAACACCGACTCGGCGGGGTCTCCGGCGGCAAAACGGGTGAGTGCCTCATACCCGACGGTCACGCCGGTGGACAGGTCGACGATCGGCTGGAAGACCGGGTGGAATGCCCCCGAGGCGATGATCTCTGCGATCCGGACCTTCGCCCCGGCCATCTGTCGACGAGCGAGGAGCGCTGGAGCGAGGATGGTGCCGGCCACGGCCGCGGCTTCGCTGATGAACGGCAGGTCACTCAGGAGTCGCGCGGCCTGATCGGGATCCCGGGTCCCGATGCTGACCAGCCCGACGATCTCGTCGCCGGCAAGGATCGGCGCGAAGGCCTGGCCGCGGATGCCAGAGTCGTCGGCACCGCTCCTGTCGGGCCGCCCGGTGCGTCCAGTCGGCCAGACCTCGGCCCAGGCGCCCTGACGCGAACGGTCGAGGAGCCGTTTCGCCCGAGCGGCCGGCACGCGATCGCCGGCCAGGATCGGGAACGTGGCCCCCGCGGTCGCCAGGATGAACAGCCCCGATTCGGTGGCCTCGGTGACGCCGGCGAAATCGATGAAGGTGAGGCCGGTCAGGGCCGCCGAGATCGTGTCGGCCGTCTCTTCCGGCGTGGGCTGGACCTGCAGGAGGCGGAGGGCGGCCGCGATCGATAGCCTGCTCGTCGTGATCTGGAGCTGGCGGGCGGTGGCGTCCTGGAGGTTGCGCAGCGACTCGCGGGCGTCCATCGCGAAATCCGCGAGCCCTGCCAGAACGAGGAGGAGCACGCCGACGAGCATCCCGTCGAAGAACAGCGTGGCGGCCGGCTCGGCGATGGCTGGGAGCAGGTGGATCGTCTCGCCGAGCGTGAGGATCCCCACCGCCGACCCGACGGTCGCGATGACGAGGAGGGGCAGTCGCTGGCGTGGCACATGGGGCAGCACGAGGACCGCCGATACCACGGGCAGCAGCGCGGTCGCATGCCCGACGTCCGGGATCGTGGCTGCCCCGGCGGCGCCGAGCGCGACGAGGCTCATCGCCAGCGCGGCCCGTGCCCGGAACGGGCGTCCGATGCGAACCTGGTGGGCGGCGATGACCACCGCGATGGCGAACAGTGATGTCGAAGCCGCCGCGAACGCGAGCGCGGCTTCGCCGAGCACGACCGCGGCGGCTCCCTCGAGGATGGCGGCCGTGACCGTGAGGACGATCAAGGCGGGCAGGAACCGGCCAAGCCTGTCGGGTTCGAGGACGCGGACCGCCGAGGCCGCATCCGGCCGTGTCGCCGCGGGTCGGTCGGGCGGCGCGAGGTCGGGGGTCGGCGGCGGCATGGGCGGCAAGCCTGCGTTACCGCGAGCGTTCGCACAATCATCCCTTCGTTCGGCGTCCGACGGCCACGCGAACGGCGCATCCGGGCGACGGCCGGGGTCCGGCCCGGCTACCCTTCGGTGACCCCCAGCCCGCGGATCGCTCGCACGATCGGAGTCCATGTTGCGTGATGAACCGGAGGAGATCCGCGACGCCCTGCGCGGGGCGTCCGACGGCCTGTTGATCGCCATCCGTGAGGTCGACGCGCGGGAGCGGATGAAACGAGGCGTCCGCCCGGGTCATCCCGAGTTCGCGCCGCTGGCCACGGCCGTACGCGTGGCCGCCGAGGCCGTCCTCATGCTCGCCAGACAGGAGGAGGAGCGCGCGCAGGAGGCATCCGGGACCGCCGCCGGAGCCGCCCTCCCGACGATCAACGAATCGGCGCCGGTCTCGGACCTCGCCGCGATCCTGGCCGAATGGCGCGCCGTCGAGCGCGAGCTGGATGCGGCCGAACCGGCGTCGGCCGAGTCACGACGGCTGATGGAACGGTTCGAGGTCCTGCGGACGCAGTACGCCGCGGCGCTCGCGGCCCACCGGCGCAAGGACTAGCCCGCGCGGCTCAGATCCCGAGGCGGCGCAGGTAGTCGCGGTTGGCGCGCTGCCCTGCGGCCACCGATGCCGGCGTGTCGGTCGGGCCGAGGAACTGGTCCTGCTCGACGACGAGCCAGCCGGAATAGTCGTGCGCACGGAGTGCGTCGATGACGCCATCGATCCCTGAGTCGCCCAGCCCGAGCTGACAGAAGACGCCGCGCCGCAGCGCCTCCTCGAGGCCCTTCCCCTCGGCCTTGACCTCGTCCATCACCGAGGTCCGGCAATCCTTGATGTGGACGTGCCGGATCAGCTCGTGGTAGTCGTGGACGGCCTGGGTTGGATCCGCGCCACCGAACCTGAAATGGCCCGTGTCGAGACACAGACCGAGCAGGGACGGGTCGATCCGTTCCATGACCCGGGCGATCTCGTCGGCCGTCTCGACATAGGTTCCCGCGTGCGGGTGGAGCACCGGCTCGAAGCCCTCGGTCCGGCAGATCTCGGCAGCACGATGCAGGTTGTCGATGAGCGTCGCGAAGCGGGCCGGCGACAGCCACGTCTCGGGATGCTCCTGGATCCGACCCGAGAAGGCCCGCCGGTCGGGCTCGTCGAAATGATCGGACAGGACGGCGAAGGGTCGGGAACCGGACGGTGAGCCCTCGGCGATGAGGCGCAAGGTCTCGCGCAGCCATGCCTGGTCCGTCTCGACCCGTTCCGCCCGGCTGAAGTGCTGCGGCAGGAACGCCCCGACGAGCTCGAGACCGCGCGATGAGAGCCGGTCCTTCAGCTGCGGGCCGTCGCCCAGGTAGCCGGGCGGCCCGAGCTCGGTCCCCTCGTACCCGATGTCGACCATCCAGTCGAGGATCTCGACGGCGGCCGGCATCCAGGCATCGTCGACCATGATCTCGTCGACCCCGAACGAGACCGGGGCGTTGGCGACTCGCAAGGCAGGGGAGGGCATCGGGACTCCTGCTAGGGCTGGATGACGATCTTGACGGCGTCGCCGGACCGCAATCGGGCGATGCCCTCGACGGTCTCCTCGAGCGGGATCGTGGCCGTGATCATCGGGGCCAGGTTGAGCGCTCCGCTCTCGACCAGGCGGATCGCGGCCGGGAACGTGAAATTGGAGATGTAGGAACCCATGATCGCCAGCCCCTTCTCGACGATCTCGATCTGGTGGACCTCGGGCCGGGCGTTGCCG
>DASYJV010000359.1:0-2948 GCA_035996105.1 Candidatus Limnocylindrales bacterium
CCTCGACCATGGCGCCGATGGCAAGGACGTTGTCGAGCATCTCGACCGGTCGCCCGCTGAAAGCACGGCCTCGTTCGAGCTCCGCACGATCGGCCAGATCGTCGATCGGGACCGACTCGCCGTTTCGGGTCCCGGCGCCGCCCGGCTCGGCTTCGAGCGAGCGTACGTTGCGCTCACCCACCGACCGGATCGCCTCGTGGACATCGAACCGACCACGCCCAGCTCGCGGCCCGGGCGCTGAGCTCCTGACCGTCGGCCCGGACCCCGCCACGGAACCCTGATGCGCATCGTCACGCCTGCCGAAGCCGTTGCCGGCATCCGGAGCGGTCAGCAGGTCTACCTTCACTGCGCCGCGGCGACGCCGTCGGTCCTGCTCGATGCCCTCGTCGCGCGCGCATCGGAGCTGCGCGACGTCGGGATGGTCCACCTTCACACGGAGGGTCCCGGTCCGCACCTGGCACCCGGGATGGCAGGACACTTCCGGCACCGGGCCCTCTTCGTCGGCCCCAACGCGAGAACGGCGGTGAGCGAGGGTCGGGCCGACTATGTGCCGGTCTTCCTGTCGGACGTGCCCCGCCTGTTCGATCGCGGGGTCGTCCCACTCGATGCGGTCCTCGTCAATGCGACCTGGCCGGACGCGCACGGCTTCTGCTCACTCGGCGTGTCGGTGGAAGCGATGCATGCCGCCATCCACGCGGCCGACACGGTGATCGTCCAGCTGAACCACTCGATGCCTCGCACGCTCGGGAACAGCTTCATCCATATCGACGACATCGATCTCGGGGTCGAGGTCGACGTGCCGCCGTACGAGCGTGCCGATGTCGCCGTCGGCGATGTGGAGCGACGGATCGGGCTCCATGTCGCGGAGCTCATCCCGAACGGCGCCACGATCCAGCTGGGGATCGGTGCCATCCCGGCTGGGACGGCCCTCGCCCTCCGTGATCATCGCGATCTCGGGATCCACACCGAGATGTTCACCGACGCCGTGGTCGACCTCGTCGAGGCCGGCGCGGTGACCGGCGCTCGCAAGGAGCGCGATCGCGGCAAGATCGTGACGGCCTTCCTGATGGGCACGCGGCGCCTGTACGACTTCGTGGACGACAACCCGATGGTCGAGATGCGCTCGGTCGACTATACGAACGACACCCATGTCATCCGATCGTTCAAGACCATGACCGCGATCAACTCGGCGATCGAGGTCGATCTCGGCGGACAGGTCGTGGCGGATTCGATCGGCTCGAAGATCTATAGCGGCGTGGGCGGCCAGATGGACTTCATCCGGGGCGCGGCGCTGGCTCGGGAGGGCCGCGCGATCATCGCCCTGCCCTCGACCGCCGCTGACGGGGCGATCTCGCGGATCGTGACCACCGTGGCAGCCGGTGCCGGGGTGGTCACGACCCGCGCCCATGTGCGGACGGTGGTCACGGAGTACGGCGTTGCCGAGCTGTTCGGTCGGAGCCTGCGCGAGCGGGCGTCCGCCCTGATCGGCGTTGCCCATCCCGAACATCGTGATCGACTGCGATCGGAGGCCCGGCGAGCGGGCCTCATCTGACGACCGACTCGAGCCAGCACACCTCGCCTAGTTGGCGCCGACCACGCTGAATGCCTGGTCGACGAAGACGTGATGCGGCCAGTTGACGCCGATGGAGTGGACTTCGTACTCGCCGTCGCTGAGCTGGACGACACGATCGACGACGCCCCCGGGGTAGGCGGCAAGAGCGGCCTGTGTCGCGTCGTTGGCAGTCGTTCCGCTGACGATCGTCCCCGCCCCCTGGCTGTAGTTCGCCGGGACCTGGCCCACCTGCTTGGACGTGGATGGCGCTCCCTGCTGGAGGGCGACCACGCCGGCCGCGGAGGACGCTGCAGCTCCATAGTCGCCCGTCGGTTGAACGATGACCTGCTCGGCCGTGATGGTGGTTGCGCTGGTCGTCCCAAGGACGAGGACGGTCTCACCGGTCGTGACCGCGCTCGCGGATGCCGAACTCGTCCCCTGCTGGTACGTGGTGGACGACGCCTCGATCACGCTGACCTGCTGACCCGTCGCTGTGGAGAGGGTGAAGCCCGACCCGGACACGCTGTCGACGACGCCGACCGTCCCGCCTGCAGCGGGGCCGGACCGTGCGTTCGATCCACCGCCGAGGGGTCCCGGAGCGGTCGATGGGGCAGCCAGCCCGCCTGAGCCTGACTGGATGGCGAATGCGGCGGAGGCGACGCCGACGACCACGGCGGCGAGAGCGATGGAGGCGATGAGCTTGCGGGAATACATGGGACTACCCCTGTTCTGGATGGCGAGTCGGTCTGCCCTCGCGACTCGAGCGGCGACGACCGACGAGACATAGCTTGGCTCGCTTGCCTTTCGGTTCCATGAGAATGGCCATGGTCAGCTCCTGACTTGATCCGTTCGCAGGGACGCCGCGGCATCGCGACGTGAGGTCCGCAGTGGCCGTGCCCTGGTTCTCGTCAGGCTGGTGAGCGCCCCGGCCGCGGCGAGCAGCCCGCTGACGAGGAGGGCCGCACGCATCGCCGTGACGAACGTGCCCTGGAGCGCCGCGTCCGTGGCGGATGCCCCACCAGCCTCGAGCGCCGCCCCGGCGGCCGCCCCGCCCAGGCCGATGAAGATGGCGCCGGCGATCGCAACCGCGAGCGCCTGGCCGATCACCCGCGTCGTGGCGATCAGGCCTGACGCCGTGCCGCTCTCATCGGCCGGGACCGCGCTCATCACGGCGCTCGTATTGGGCGAGAGGAAGAGCCCCTGGCCGATCCCGGAGACGGCCAGCCAGAGCACGATCTGCACGGGCGACGTGGTCACCCCGATCTGAGCCAGCATTCCGAGGCTGCCGGCCACGAGCGCGAGGCCGGCCGGTCCCAGCCAGCGAGCGTGACCGCGGTCGGCGAGCCTGCCCGAGATCGGAGCCGCGACCGCCAGCCCCACCGAATACGGTGTCAGG
>DASYJV010000360.1:0-3444 GCA_035996105.1 Candidatus Limnocylindrales bacterium
CCGCCAGGGCGTTCTCGCTGTGCCGGGTGATCCGGAGCGGCAGCGTCTCGAGCCCCTGGAGGAATAGGAACGAGTTGAATGGGCTGAGCGCGGCGCCGATATCGCGCAGGCCCTGGACGCGCAGCTTGAGGATGAACGCCAGGTTCCCGAAGGCTGCCGTGTAGCTGATCCCGTGATAGGACGGATCGGGATCGACGAAGTCCTGCTTGAACCGCTCGGAGGCGGCCCAGTCGAACGTACCGCCGTCGACGACGACGCCACCGATCGCCGTGCCATGACCGCCGATCCACTTGGTCGCGGAGTGGATCACGATGTCCGCGCCGTGCTTGATCGGCTGGGCGAGCAGGGGCGCGAAGGTGTTGTCGACGATGACCGGGACGCCGCGGGCGTGGGCCACGTCGGCGATCGAGGCCAGGTCGTGCACGTCGAGACGCGGATTGCCGATCAGTTCGAGGAAGACGGCCTTCGTCCGCTCGTTGATGGCGCGCCCGAAGGCCGACGGATCCGAACCGTCGACGTAGGTCGTCGTGATCCCGATCTTTGGCAGCGTGTGGGTGAACAGGTTGTAGGTGCCGCCGTAGAGCGACGACGACGACACGATGTTATCGCCGGCTCGCGCGAGGTTCAGGATCGAGAGCGTCTCGGCGGCCTGTCCGGACGCCAGGCCAAGGGCCGCCACGCCGCCTTCGAGGGCGGCCACGCGCTGCTCGAACACGTCGGTGGTGGGGTTCATGATCCGGGTGTAGATGTTCCCGAACTCCTGGAGCCCGAAGAGCCGTGCGGCATGCGCCGCGTCGTCGAAGACGTAGCTCGTCGTGGCGTAGATCGGGACCGCCCGGGCGTTGGTCGTGGGGTCGGGCTTCTGGCCCGCATGGAGTGCCCGTGTCTCGGGGCGGAAGGTCGTCGGGTCAAGCTCTGCCATGTCGGTCATGCTCCTTGGTTGGTGGGAGTGGCTGGTCGTTCGGTGCGTGCCCCGTTGTTCGGGGCGAGGCCCGGGTCCTGGGAGGGCCTGTCGTGCTCGGCGGTCACCCGTCGTGTCGGTCGGAGGCAAAAAAAGACTGCAGTTCCGATCGTGGAACTGCAGCCCCGGGACCTCGTCTGTGGTCCGCGCCTCGTGTCAGGTTGCGCGTGACCTCAGACCCCATCCTCCGCGCGGCGGGGCCGCCAGCGCATACACATGATCCGGGAGCGTTGGGGGTGGGTCACAGCCCGCGCATGGTCGCCCAGGGCCGGCCGAGTCGTCAACCGTCGAACCGAAACGCAACCTTGAGCCGGCGGCAAGCCCGCGGCCCCGTCGCGACACGATAGGCTTGCCGCCCATCACGAGCCAGAGGATCGCGGCCACTCCATGTCAGCCATCCCAGCCACGTTCCGCGCATATGTCGCCGAGCAGGTCGGGGACGGGGTCGAGCGTGGGGTCCGCGAGTTCCGCGCGAGCGACCTGCCGCCGGGCGAGGTCGAGATCCGCGTCGCCTGGTCGAGCGTCAACTACAAGGACGGCCTGGCCACCCGGGCGGACGGCAAGGTCGCCCGGATCAGCCCGATCATCCCCGGCATCGACATGGCCGGCGAGGTCATCGCCAGCGACGACCCCGCCATCGGGGTAGGGGATGCGGTCCTCGCCCACGGCTACGAGCTGGGCGTTTCGAGGCATGGCGGCTTTGCGGAGTACCAGCGCGTGCCTGGCGGCTGGGTCGTTCCGCTCCTGGCCGGGCTGACGCCGCGCGAGGCGATGTCGATCGGGACGGCCGGCTTCACCGCGGCGATGTCCGTGGTCGCACTGGAGGAGCGCGGGCTGGACCCGACCGACGGACCGGTGCTGGTGACAGGGGCATCGGGCGGGGTCGGCGGGACCGCCCTGGCCATCTTCGCCGAACGCGGCTACGAGGTCTGGGCGGTCACGGGCAAGCCGGACGAAGCCGCACGCCTGCGGACCCTGGGGGCGGCCGGGATCCTGACCCGGGACGAGGTGAGCGCCGCGGGCCGGGCGCTCGAGAGCGAACGCTGGGCTGGCGCCGTCGATGCGGTCGGGGGTGCCACGCTGCCGTATGTCCTGCGCACGCTCCGGACCGGTGCAGCCGTCGCGGCCTCCGGCAACGCCGGCGGCGCGAAACTCGAGACGACCGTCTTCCCGTTCATCCTGCGCGGCGTCGCGCTCCTTGGGATGGATTCGGTCAACGTCCCGATCGCCCAGCGTCGCGATCTGTGGGACCGCCTTGCCACGGACCTCCGGCCGCGCGAGCTCGGCCTCCACGCCACCGAGGTCACGCTGGATACCCTCGACGAGGCACTTGACGGCATCATCGCCGGCGCGGCGCGCGGCCGCTGGGTCGTCCGCATCGGGGAGGACCGGCCGGGCGGCTAGGGCCGGAGGCTAATCGAGCTCGTCTCGAAGCTGCGAGATCGTCCGCTCGAACGCGCGACTCGCGTCCACCGGCGCGTACGTCGGGAACGGATGGCCGGCGATCGCCTCGTCCAGCGTCATCTCCTCCGCGACGACCCGGCGGGCCAGGTTCGCGAGGACGCTGAATGACCCGACGTGGTCCTCGACGAACCGTCGGTCGCCGTGGTCGCCATGCCCGGGGACGACGACGCCGTGGCTCAGCTCGGCGACGCGTGACGCCGTCTCGGCCCAGTCGAGCGGATAGCTGTCGCCGAAGAAGGGGACGGCCCCGTTCTCGACCAGGTCGCCCGCGAAGAGCACGCCCGCATCGGGGACGCCGACGACGATGTCGTGGTCGGTGTGGCCGCGCCCCAGGTATCGCAGCTCGATCCGGCGGCCGGCGAGATCGAGATACGCGGTCTCCGCGAAGGTGCGATCGGGCGGGTCGACGACGACCTCCGTCAGGCCATCCGCCAGCTCTGGTTCGTCGGCGGCGATCCTGGCCTTGCGCGCTTCGCCCGTCCGTTCCATGAACGTCACGCATCGCTCGTGGCCCCAGATCGGTGCGGGCCGGAAGAGGCGGTTGCCAAAGGCGTGGTCGAAATGGCCGTGCGTGTCGACGACGACCGTCACCGGGTTCCTGGTCAGCTCGCGCAGGTCGGCCAGGATCTCCCGCGCCTGCCCGTAGGTCGACCGCGTATCGACCACGAGGACGTCGTCGCCGCTCAGGATCACCCCGATGTTCTGGTCATAGAACGCGTATCGACGGATGAACACCCCATCGCCGAGCTCGACCCAGACACCCATCGCCGCATGGTAGGCGGGGCGCACTGCGCAGGGCTGCCCGTCGCGTACCCTGCGCCCATGCCCTCGACCGTCATGAACCTCCCGGCCGCCGACGGGATGGACCTCCTCGTCCGTCACTGGCCGCCATCCCCCGAAGCGACCGCGACGCCCTGGGGAGCGGTCCTCCTGGTCCATGGTCTGGGCGAACACTCCGGCCGCTACGAGCAGGTCGCTGAGCAGTTGGCCACGGCCGGTCTCGACGTCACGGCGTACGA
>DASYJV010000361.1:0-1585 GCA_035996105.1 Candidatus Limnocylindrales bacterium
GATCGACGGCGCCGACGATCTCGACGACCACGACTCGCACGCTGCCGACCTCGCGCGATGGCTGTCCGCTCGCCGAGGGGCTGCCGAATGGCAGCGCGCCCTCGACGGCGACGTTCCCGGACTGGCCCGACCCGAACGCCAATACGAACGCCGCGACGACGAGGACGAGCGCCGCCCCGCCGCTCAGGAGCGCGGTCCTGGGCACGACCGACGTGCTGACCGATCCGGCGCCGGCGGCGCCGTTCGGGCCCGCCTCCGGGCGCACCGGTTCCTCGAGCGTCCGCCACGGAGTCGCGCTCGGATCCACGCATCGACCTCCCAGGCGGGTTGGTCGGGCGACGACCTCGAGATGCGACGTCTCGCCACGTAGGGGGCACTTCCGACGCGGCGAGACGTCCAGTCCGACTCTAGGGAGGGCGCCTTAGCTGCGGCTTACACCGCGCCGACGATCAGTCCGCCGTCGGGTCGAGCTTCAAGGCCGCGGAGTTGATGCAGTAGCGGAGTCCGGTCGGGTCGGGGCCATCGTCGAAGACGTGCCCTAGGTGACCGCCACAGGCCGAGCACACGGCCTCGGTCCGGGTCATGAAGAGCGAACGATCCTTCTCGGTCGCGACGGCGCCCGGATCGGCCGGCTCGAAGAAGCTCGGCCAGCCGGTCCGTGAATCGAACTTGGCATCGGACCGGAACAGCTCCGCGCCGCAGCCGGCGCAGCGATAGGTGCCCGCTCGATGCTCATCCCAGAGCGCGCCGGTGAAGGCTCGCTCGGTCCCCTTCTCGCGGAGGACCCGGTATTGCTCGGGGGTCAGCTCGGCACGCCAGTCGGCGTCGGTCCTGATCGGGGAGGGGAGGGGTGGCCTGGCGTCGGGATCGTTCATGGGAAGACTCTAACGCGACGGCGGAACGACGCCCGTAAACGAGCGACCGGACGGCACCGACCCGAGTGGGTCGATCCGACCGGTTCCGGACCGACGGATCAGTCCGCCGGTGCGAGGGCCCGCCCGAGGTCGTCCGCGACGCAATCGTCGAGGCGTCGGACGACGATTGCCGATCCGCGGCTGAAGGCCGCAAGGGCCAGGGCCGCAGGGCGGCGGATGCGAGAAGGCTGGTACGGGCGCGTGGCTTCGAACTCGGCCACGAGACGGGCCTTTCGAGCCTCGCGTTCACGGTCGTGTGCGACTTCCAGCGCGTAGAGGGTCCAGGGATGCATGGCGAGATCTCCGATCGGTTCCAGGGTCATCGGTGGTGGTCGTCCGGCAGCTGATCTCGCGAGTCCTGGCCCCAGGCGTTGGCCGCCGCGTCGAAGGCGCCGAGCGCGATGACCAGGATGGCGATGATGATGAGGATGGTCATTGCGCGAACTCCCTTCGGTTACTAACCCGTTTTGGTGGCTTGATTGGTTACTCGCTTACTGTAGCCCCTTGCGCGTAACCTGTCAATCGGTATAAAGTGGTTATTGCCATGACGACGCACGCACCAGATCCAGCCGACCGAGGTCACGCTCACGACGTCGATCTCGACGACACCATCGACTTCATCAACACCGAAGACACCGAGAATGGTTTCCGGGTCGACAAGATCGCGACGC
>DASYJV010000362.1:0-2545 GCA_035996105.1 Candidatus Limnocylindrales bacterium
GCCTCCTGCTCGACGATCCCCGCCCCCGGCGTGGCGCAGCGCTCGCCTTCGCCATCGCCGGCTCGGATGGACGGACGGTCGCCGTGGAGGGGCCGGATGACGCGGACGCCCTGCGCGTGCTGCTCGACCGCCTCGGGATCCCTGTCGTCGGTCACGAGGTCAAGCCACTCCTCGTGGCGAGGATCGGCGACGACCCGGCCGCCTCGCCGACGCCCGTCGCGTTCGACACCCAGGTCGCCGCCTATGTCCTCAATGCCGCGCTCCGAAGCCAGACCATCGCCGATGTCGTCGCCGAACAGCTCGACCTCATCCTGCCGCCAGTGGCCGAGCTCGATAGCGCCGCCCGGGCCGGCCTCGAAGCCCTGTCCGCCCTCGCGGTCCGCGACCCTCTCGAGAAGCGGCTCGTCGCGGATGGCCTCGATCGGCTCTACGCGGAGCTCGAATTGCCGCTCATCGCCGTGCTGGCACGCATGGAGGCCACCGGCGTCGCGCTCGACCTCGAGGCGCTCGACGTCCTGGCCAGGGAGTTCGCGACCGAGATCTCGCGGCTGGAGGCGGAGATCTACGTCGATGTCGGGCATGAGTTCAACCTCGGGAGCCCCAAGCAGCTCGAGCAGATCCTTTTCTTCGAGCTGGATCTCCCGAAGGGGAAGCGGACGAAGACCGGCTACTCGACGGATGCGTCGGTGCTCGAGTCGCTGCGTCCCGCGCATCCGATGATCGACAAGCTGCTCGAATGGCGGATCTACACCAAGCTGCGGTCGACCTACGTCGATGCGCTGCCGACCCTGATGGCCGCCGACGGCCGCCTCCACACGACCTTCCACCAGGCCGTCGCCGCGACCGGCAGGCTGTCGTCTTCGGACCCGAACCTCCAGAACATCCCGATCCGGACGCCGCTCGGGCGGCGCATCCGGCGCGCGTTCGTGGCCGGTGGCGACGACCTGACGCTTGTCGCGGCCGATTACAGCCAGATCGAGCTGCGGATCCTCGCCCATGTCTCGGGCGACGATCACCTCCGAGACGCGTTCGCTCGCGGGGCCGACCTGCACCGCGAGACCGCCGCGCTGGTCCTCCACAAGGACCCGGCCGACGTCACGCTCGGCGAGCGCTCGATGGCCAAGATGGTGAACTTCGGGATCGCCTACGGCCTGAGCGACTTCGGGCTGTCGGAGCGCGCGAACATCCCGCGCGCGGAGGCGCAGGCCTTCATCAACACCTACTTCGCGACCTATTCCGGGATCAGCTACTACATGCTCGCCATCAAGGAACAGGCTCGTACGCAGGGCTTCGTGACGACGTTGCTCGGGCGCAAGCGCCAGATCCCCGAGCTGTCGGCACGCAACCCCACCCTTCGCGCCGCCGGCGAGCGGATGGCCATCAACATGCCCATCCAGGGGACGGCCGCAGACATCGTCAAGATCGCGATGATCCGGCTCGACGAGCGTCTTCGCGCCGGCGGGTTCCGCGCACGCCCGCTCCTCCAGGTGCACGACGAGCTGTTGCTCGAAGTCCCGCGCGACGAGGTCGACCGGCTCGTCCCGCTGTTGCGCGAGACGATGGAGAGCGCCCTCCCGCTCGACGTCCCGCTGACGGTCGACATCAAGGTCGGTGACGACTGGGAATCGATGACGCCCCTCACCCGGGCCGACGCGATCGCGGCCGAGGCCGACGAGGCTCCCGACGAGGCGCCGCTCGCGCCGATCCTCGGCTAGGCCACACCGATGCCCGAGCTTCCCGAGGTCGAGACGGTCGCGCGCGACCTGCGCCCGCGCATCGTCGGCGCGACGCTCGTCGGCGCCCGAAACTCGTGGGCGCGCACGCTGCGGACCCACACCCCCGAGGCGTTCGCCGAGGCCGTCACGGGCCGCCGCGTCGAAGGCGTGACCCGACGCGCGAAGCTCGTCGTCATCGAGCTGACCGGGGACGCCGCCCTGACCATCCACCTGAAGATGACCGGCCAGCTGTTCGTCGTGCCTGCCACGACGCCCGAGGATCCGTACCTGCGGCTCGTCCTCGAGCTCGAAGACGGCCGCGAGCTTCGATTCCGCGACATCCGCAAGTTCGGGCGGGTCGGGTTATACGGACGAGACCCGGCGACCGGTGAGCTCGTCGCCGAGCTGGGTGGCGCGGCGGTCTTCGCGGCGTTCGGACCGGAGCCGCTGGATGCGGCCTTCAGCCTGCGCGATTTCCGGCGCCGGCTGCGCCGCCGGTCCGGACGGCTCAAGCCGCTCCTGCTCGATCAGTCGTTCATGGCCGGGATCGGCAACATCTACGCGGACGAGGCGCTGTGGGCCGCCCGTCTCCACCCGCTGCGCACGGCCGGGACGCTCCACCCAGCCGATGAGCGCCGCCTGTATGACTCGATCCGGAGGATCCTCGGCGAGGCGGTCGAACGGCGCGGCAGTTCGATCGATGACTACACCGCACCCGACGGCGACGGCTCGATGCAGGAGCACCTGCAGGTCTATCAGCGGACCGGCGAACCGTGTCCGCGCTGCGGTCGGCCAGTCAAGCGGATCGTGATCGGCGCGCGGTCGACCCA
>DASYJV010000363.1:0-2030 GCA_035996105.1 Candidatus Limnocylindrales bacterium
GTCGTATCCGCGATGACCGTGAGCGGGACCGAATCCAGCCGTTCCGGCCGTGGCGCCACCGCGATCGTGGCAGACGGCAGCAGCAGGTAGATCCCGACCCCACCGACCAGCAGGGCCAACAGCAGGATCACCCCGCCGATCAGCCATGGCGTCGGGAGCGTGCCAGCCCGATCGGGCCGTGCGGCGGTGGCACGCGGCGAGGGACGATTCGACCGCGGCAGCCCAGGCTCGAGCGACCGCCGATCGTCGGCGAGCTCGGCAGCGCTCGGGATGGTCGTTCGGACCGTGTCGCCGTACGGGGTCGCAGCCCCGGCCGCCGCAACGCCCCCCGCCGCAGGGATCACCAGGCCGAGCGTTCCGTCGGAAGCCGGCTCGCGCACCGGTTCTGCGGGAGGACGCGCCGCTGTGGCCGGCTCGGCCGCGACCGCCCGCCGGACAGGCGCGACCGGGTCGACCGGCGTCGTCGTCGGACGCGGCTCCCCTCCCACGTCCCCCTCGGACGACTCGAACTCGGCCACCGACGCGAAGACCGGCAATCCGGCGGACGCCGCCAGCGCCCGCGTGGCCGGATCCCCGGACACGATCGACAGCCGCTTGTCGTGGGTGAGCGCATCCCGGGCCAGCAGCCGGAAATTGATCCGGGACGTCGCGACGCGCGAACCGTACGGCAGCACGACGGCGATCCCGGGCGCCTCGGACGACCGTATCCGCGCCGCCGCGGACGTGATCTCGTCATCGACCTCGAGGTAGACGATGCGACCCGCCATCGGTCAGACCTTCATCGCTTTGAGGACGCGACGCAAGGCCACGTCGAGCGCGTCCTCGGAGGTCTGGAGCTCGATCGCCTGGTACGCCAGACCGAGCGGCGTCACGTCCTGCTGATCGATGAGGAGGTCGGTCGCGTCGGAGATCGTGTCGATCTGGTCGGGCGACATCACGATGACCTCGGGCGGTCGGGCGAACGCCAGGCGCTCGTAAAAGGCCTGCGACGCCAGGGCGTCGCGGATCTCCGGCAGCCGCGATCCGCCGCCACACAGGAAGATGCGACCCGGAAGCAGGTCGCCGCCGGAGAGCTCTTCCATGACCAGCTCGACACCCGCCGCCCACACGCGGACGTCATCGGCCACGATGCGGGCCACGTCGTCGCCATCGCCCACGGCGATGCCACGCGCGTAGTCGACCTTGAGCGCCTCGGCTCTGGGGAACGGCAGGTCGAGCCGGTCGGCGAGGCTCTTCGTGAACGCCCGGCCACCGAGCGCGAACATCCGGGTCCCCTCGATGCCGCCCTGGCGCACGAGCGCGACGTCCGTCGTCCCGCCACCGACATCGACGAACAGTGCCCCGGCCTGGCGGATCTGGTCGCTGCCGAGGACTCGGGCGACCGCGTATGGCTCGGCCACGATCTCCAGCAGTTCGAGGTCGAGCTGCGAGGCGACGCTCTGGAGCGCCCCGAGATGGACCAGCGGGGCGAACGCATTGAAGATGCCGATCTTGATGTGACGACCCTGGAAGCCGACCGGGTTGGTCAGCGCATAGCCATCGATCGAGGCGCCGGTGACCGCCGCGTGGACGAGCCGGACGTCGACCTGCGGCAGCCCGGTCTCCCAGGTGATCGCCCGCTCCGCCTCGTGGAGCGCTTCGCGCTGGACGACATCGATGAGCCGCTGGAGCTCGGCCTCGGTGATCGGCTGGTCGGGCTTCTTGCGTTCCTGGCTGTGCGTGGTCGTGAAGCCCTTGACCAGCTCCCCGGCGATCCCGATGACGACCTGGGTCGGTCGAAAGCCGGCCATCTCCTCGGCTTCCTGGAGGGCCACCGCGCAGTTGTCGACGACGGCCGCGATATCGGCGACGGTCCCCGACTGCATGTGCGACAGGCCCTGGCGCTTCCGACCGACGCCGCGGACGGTGCCGTGCCCATCCGGATCGATGTCGAAGACGAGCGCTTTCGCGAATTCGGTCCCGACATCGAGCGCCGTACAGGCAGCGAGGGCCTCGTTCGAGTCCCGCTGCCAGATCCGTCGCCAGAACGC
>DASYJV010000364.1:0-3630 GCA_035996105.1 Candidatus Limnocylindrales bacterium
GGCAGCTGCAGGCCGACGCTGTCCTGTCCCGGCAACGAGGCCGAATAGCGGTTCGTCGCGATGCATGTGACCGCGACGGCGAGCGCCGCCAGGAGATACGGCAGTCGGCGCCCGGCTCGGTCGGACGCGGCTGCGGCCACCAGCGCGGCGAGCGGCGCCGCCAGCGCGTAGTCGCGGATGCTGAAGGCGTAGCAACCGACGGCCAGCGAGGCCGCCAGCCAGACCCAGCGGCCCTCCGCCGGGGATCGTTGGAGGGCGGCGGCGCCGATGGCGAGGCAGGCCATCTCCATCGCGATCGCCGGGACCTCGGTCATATAGGCGGTCGTGTAGACCATGAACCCAGGGACCAGGACCGCGAGCAGGACCGCGAGCCCTGCCAGACGGGGCGACAGCAGCCGCCGTGCCAGCGAGTAGCTCGCGACGATGCCGATCACGCCGAAGATGGCCGTCGTCGCGGGAAACGCCCAGGCGCCGCCGTGCGCCAGCCACAGCAACGGTTGCGTCGCGACGAGCAGACCGACCAGGGTCATCACCGCCCAGCCGGTGAGCTGGATCTGACCATGCTCGTACAGCGAGATCGCGGCGCGGCGGTACGCGAAGTCGTCGTTGTGCGCGATCAGGATCGAACCGGAGATGGTGCCGACGATGGCCGGCAGCCCGATCGCGAGCGCGATCAAGCCGACGACGATCCACGGGTCAGCGCGGGTCCAGGGCGGGAGTGCGCGACCAGGGGGCTCGTCGACGGGCACCCGAGGAGGATAGGGCCGACCGCCGTCCGGGGGGCTGTAGGCGAGAGAGGGGTCGAACCTCCACGCCGCTTACGCGGCACCGGCTCCTAAGGCCGGCGCGTCTGCCATTCCGCCACTCGCCCGCCGCCCAGTCTAGCGCCGCGGATCTGCGGGTCGCGCGAGGTCAGGCGCCAGCGGCCTCCGAGTCGTCGTGCAGCGCAGCGCCGACGCGTCCCGTCGCGGGAGCGGTCTCGTCGCGCTCTACGTCGTCCTGGCGCCGTGTCCGCTCGCGGACCTGCGCGAGACGCGCCTGGAACCCCGCCTCGTCGGGTCGGAACAGCCACTTCGCCGCCTGTTTGGCCCCCATCGCCAGGAGCGGACGGCCGACCGAAGTCAGCAGCATGGCGCGCGGCGCCACACGATCCTTGCTCGCCTTCCTCGCGTAGTCCGCGAAGTCACGCTCGAGCGCGCCGCGGACCTTCTCGCCATCGTCGCCCAGCTTCCGGAGCGTCTTCTCGACCTCCTTGGGAAGGAGGCCCTTCGGGAGCGCCGACTGCTCCCCGGTGACCGCTCGCTTCCCGGCACGGAACACGCGCTTCGGTCCGCCGACCGCGACGAAGATCGCGCTGCCCGCGATGGCGGCGGCCTTGGCCGGGCTTCCCTTGATCTTCGCCGGGATGTCCACCGCGGCACGGGCCGAGGCCTCGAGGAGCTCCAGCTCGTCGCCCAGGGCAGCGCGGGCTGCTAGGACCCGATCCCGGGCGGCATCCGTCTCTGTAGCCACTCGAGCGTCTCCTTGCTGGTTTCGATGGTGGTGGCGGGGTAGAAGCGTTTCTTGAGCGAATCGAGATCGATGCCCGTGCGAGCGACATCGATGCCCATCATCGCCATCCACGTGATGTAGCCGATGGCGATCCCGATGCCGGCACCGACCTGTGCGCCGAAGGTGATGGCCGTGAATGCGCCGACGGCCGCTCCCGCCACGAGCGCGATCACGAGCAGGACGACCCGGAGGCCGGTCGAGCCGGTCGCCCTGGCCGCGAGCAGCACCCCGACGATCAGGCCAAGCAGGCCGCCGAGCACGAGGCCCACGATGAGCGGACGATCGCCGGGCTCGACGCCGGCCGCGACGCCATCCCCGATCGCCCCATAGAGGCGGTTCAGCGCGCTCAGGCCGAGGAGCAGACCGATGACGATGCCCACGACGATGGCGACGAGCAACGCCCGCCCGATCCGCCGGCCTGACACGCCGATGGCGAACAGCACGGCGGCCATCGCGATCGAGACGAAGAACAGGACGCCATGGAGGACGCCCCAGCCCATCGAGCCGAGGAGCCACTCCCCGGTGAACAGCGCGGTGCCGATGACCGCCAGGAAGGTCGCGGCGAGGACGAGGATGAGCGCGAGCACACCGAGCGCGACGAGACGGCCGACCTGACCCGCGATCGCCCCGGCTTCGGTCTTCGCGAGGTCGATATGGGCGCGGATCAGCGCGATGATGGCATCGCGGGTCGCCCCGACCTGCGCGATCAGGCCGGGTGGCTTCCGGCGCGGCTCGCGGGGCGGTTGCGGCGGAGTGGGGTTCGCCGTCGGATCGTCCAGTGTCGTGCTCCGACTCGGGTCATCGCTGGGGGTCGGCGCGATGATACCAGCGCGACGGCGGCGTCCAGCCGGGTGGGAGGCGGCACGCTACCCTGCCGAGGATGGTCCCCCTCCCCCGCCGCCTCCTGACCGCCGAGCTGCTCAGCATCGGGAGCGAGCTGACAGTCGGCGAGACGCGCGACACGAATGCTGGAGAGCTCGCCCGCTCGCTCACCGGGCGAGGGCTTCGCGTCACGCGCCTGACGGCGCTCCCCGACGCGCTCCCCGAGGTGACCGAGGGGTTTCGAGCCGGCCTTGCCCGAGTCGACCTGGTCGTTTCGACCGGCGGGCTCGGGCCCACACCGGACGACCTCACCCGCGAGGCGATCGCGGCGGCCTGCGGCGAGCAGCCTGCGGTCGATCCGGATCTCGAGGGATGGCTCCGCGAGCTGTGGAGCCGGCGGGGCATCGCATTCCCCGAGTCGAACCTGAAGCAGGCCTGGCGGATCCCATCGGCCGTCGCCCTTCCCAACCCGCACGGCACGGCGCCCGGCTGGCTCGTCGGCCGGGCGGACGGCCGGGTCATCGTCGCCCTCCCCGGTCCGCCGCGCGAGATGCGCCCGATGTGGACCAACGAGGTCCTGCCCCGGCTCGAAGCCATCGGGCTGGGTGGTCCCGTCGCGTCGCGCACATACCGGCTGGCGGGGATCGGCGAGTCCCAGGTCGCCGAGATCCTCGGCACCGATCTCCTGCGCTCGAGCAATCCGATCGTCGCGACGTACGCCCGGGTCGAGGCGGTCGACGTCCGGATCTCGGCGGTCGCCGAGGGCGGACGCTCGGCGGAGGAACTCGTGGAGGAGGCAGCCTCGGTCGCGCTCGGCGATCTCGGCGAGTTCGTCTGGGCGACCGGCGAGACGACCTGGAGCGAGGCTATCGGGGCGCGGCTTGCGGAGCTGGGCTTCACGCTGGCCGTGGTCGAGATCGGGACGGGCGGGAGCCTGGCCGCCCTCCTCGGGGATCCTCCGTGGCTCCGGTTCGCCGAATCCCTCTCGCTCGAGGCGCCCGCCGCCACGGCCCATGACGAGTCCGACAACGCGGACACCGATCCCGCCGCGGATGCGGACGCCGAGACGTCGGATGGCCTCCTCGACTTCGCGCGACGAGCGCGGGAGCTCGGCGGCGCCGATGTCGGGCTGGCGATCCGGGCGCGACCGCGGGCCGGCGACACGGCGGTCTCGATCGCGATCCTGACACCGAGCGAACAACGTCGCGTTCGCCGGGTGGTCTTCCTGACCGGCCCGATGGGCCGGTCGCGCACGGG
>DASYJV010000365.1:0-8078 GCA_035996105.1 Candidatus Limnocylindrales bacterium
TCGGTCTCGTGTACGTCGCGGTCTCGATCGTCTTGCGGATCCCCGAACTGCCGTCTATCGTCGGGGTCATGGTCGACGTGCTCCGCCGCCCCGCCAGGTCGTGACGGCCGTCGACCCGGAGCGCTGGGACGCCTTGGTCGCCGGGAGCGATCCGGGCTCGTATCTGCAGCTGAGTGCCTGGGCAACGGTCAAGGCCGTCAACGGCTGGTCCGCCCACCGGATCCTGGCCGAAACCACGACCCCGATCGGCGCCCAGATCCTGGTACGCCGACCGCGGCCGATGCCCTGGGGGTTCGCCTACGCCCCGCGCGGGCCCGTGGCCGCGACGACGTGGACGCCAGAAGCGATCGCCGATTTCACCGCGGCCGTCCGCGATCGGCTGCCGGCGAGCGCGGGCAGGATCAGCCATGTGCGCATCGATCCGGAGATCGAGGCCGACGGCCCGCTCGACCCGGACGGCGCGCTACGACGCGCCCTGCGGATCGCCGGTTGGCGACCGGCGCCCCCGATCCAGCCGAACGCCACCCGGATCGTCGACCTCCGGCCCGACGAGGAGGCGCTGTGGGGCGATCTCCGCAAGAAATGGCGCCAGTACGTCAACAAGGCGCGGACCGCCGGTCTGTCCGTGGTCGAGGCCGACGGCTCGCGGCTCGCGGACTTCTACCGCATCTACCGCGAGACAGCCGACCGTGCCGGGTTCCTGATCCGGGCCGAATCCGCATATCGCGACGTCTGGGAGTCCTATGCGCCGGCCGGCAACGCGCGACTGCTGTTCGCCGAGACGGCGGATGGCGAACCGCAGGCCACGCTCTTCCTCGTCCGCTGCGGGTCGCGGGTCGTCGAGCCGTACGGCGGGATGACCGCCGCCGGCGCCGAGTCACGGGCCAACTACCTCCTGAAGTGGGAGGCGATCCGCTCGTCACGCGCGGCCGGCGCCACGAGCTACGACCTGTGGGGCCTCGCCACCGGTGGGATCGCGCACTTCAAGACCGGGTTCGGTGGACGCGAGGTCCGCTATATCGGGGCGTGGGATCTCGTGTTGAGCCCACTCGGCCGCCAGGCGTACGAGCTCGGCCAGCAAGTCCGAGTGCAGTGGTCACGTCGACGCGGTGGCGTCCACGGTGCGGAGAGCGCGGCCGCCTTCGGTGCGGCCGATTGAGCATCCGCGACGCACGACCGGACGAGCTCGATGACTGGGACGTGCACACGGTCGAGACCCTCGGCGGCCACGTCTACCAGTCGCGAGCGTGGGCGGACGACCAGCGCGCCGCCGGCTGGCAGCCACGCTTCCTTGTCGCCGACGGTGGGGCCCGTGTCCTTGCGCTGACCCGTTCCTGGCCGGCGATCGGGGGCGGCAGCGCGTACATCACTCGTGGCCCGGTCGCGATGGGTGCCTCTGCCGACGCGCTCGCGTCCCGCCTCGTCGACGTGGGCAACGCCCTCGCCGCGGACGGGATCGACGTCGTGGCGGCCGACCCGGAGATCGCCGACAGCGCGCGACCGTTCCGGGTCGGGATCGAAGCCGCCGGTTTCCGTCCCATCGAGGAGATCCAGCCATCGCGGCACCGCGTCTCGCTGCCGCTTGGGCCGGATGCCAGCGAGGAGGCGACGTTCGAGGGGATCTCGAAGTCGACCCGCCAGCGGATCCGTGCCGCCGAGCGCGCCGGGGTGGCGATCGTCCGCCATGACACCCGGGTCCCCGCGCAGCCGGGCGGCGAGACGGTGGGGGAGGGATTCAGCGTCCCGTCGGAGCCGGCCGGTGCAGCGCTCGATCGGTTCTACGACCTGCTGCTGGCGACCGGCGAGCGGCTGCATTTCTCGTTCGGCCCGCGCGCCGCCTTCGTCGGCTGGTGGCGAGCGGCTCTCGCGGCGGGCCACCTCGTCTACCTGGAGGCTCGCGCGGACGACGCGAGCGGGGATCCCCTGGCGGGCCTCGTCCTCTACCGCCACGGTGGACGGCTGTCGACCGTCCACTCGGGCGACCACGCCGCGAGTCGTGACTCCCACCCGGGTGCCCTCCACCTGCTCCGCTGGCGGGCGATCCAGCTGGCGATCCGCGAGGGCTGCGTCGAGATGGATCTGGGTGGCGTCGATGTCGCCGGCAGTCGGAGCGAACCACGGGAGGGCGATCCTCTGTACGGGCTGTACCAGCACAAGCGGTCGTTCGGCGGTCGATGGCTCGAGCTGACCGGCGCGCACGAGCGGATCTACGATGCCCGCGGCTACCAGCTGGGGCGGCTCGCCAGTCGGGCCGCGCGGCTGCTCGGGCGATGAGTTCACCCACGATCGAGGGTTTGCTGGCCGCCGCCGAACCGACCGCGCCCCGCGGGCTGGGCGGACTCATCGGGCGCCTCAGGACCGACCAGCGCCTGCTTGGCGCGAGGCGCGACGGCCGGGCGATCGGGCCCGCGGCGTTGGCGGAGGTGCCCATCACGGGTGTCACGAGCGATTCACGCGCGGTGCGTCCGGGCTCGCTGTTCGTGGCCGTGCCGGGCCTCCACGTGGATGGTCATGACTACGCCAGTGCCGCACAGGCCGCCGGCGCCGCCGCGCTCCTCGTCGAACGGCCCCTCCCCGAGGTGGCGCTGGCCCAGCTCGTCGTCGGGGCGAGTCGTCCGGCGCTCGCCACCGCGGCGGCCTGGTGGTACGGCGATCCGAGCCATGAGCTGGCCGTCGTCGGGATCACCGGCACGGACGGCAAGACGACGACATCGTTCCTTGCCGTCGGCGCGCTCGAAGCGGCCGGCATCCGGACCGGGATGACCGGGACGGCGGCGACCCGCATCGGGGGCATCCAGACCGCGAACGAGGCCCACGCGACCACGCCCGAGGCGCCGGCGCTCCAGGCGGCCTTGCGGGCGATGGCGCTCGGCGGCGATACGGCCGCGGTCATCGAGACGACCTCGCACGGTCTCGCGCTCGACCGGGTCGACGAGATCGCCTATGACGTCGCGATCCTGACCAACCTGACCCACGAGCACCTCGAGCTGCACGGGACATGGGAGGCGTATCGCGACGCCAAGCTCCGGCTCTTCGAGCGGATCGGCCGTGGTCGCCCCGCGGGCACGGGCTCGGGGAAGCCGCATGCCTGGCCGGCCACCGGGATCGTCAACGCCGACGACCCCTCGGCCGGTGCCTTCATCGGAGTGACCCAGGAGGCCGGCGCACGGGTGCTGACCTACGGGACCGATCCGACAGCTGACATCCGCGCGACACGCGTCGAGGAGGACCAGCGGCGCCTGCGGATCGCTTATGACGCTCCATCGGGGGCTTCGACGCTCGACCTCCAGCTGGTCGGGCGCTTCAACGTCCACAACGCGCTCGCGGTCCTCGCGCTCGGCGAGGCGGTCGGGCTCGACCCCGCGGCCGTCCGGGAGGGCCTCGCCTCCGTGCCGATCGTTCCGGGGCGCATGGAGCGGGTCGAGCTGGGCCAGCCGTTCGGCGTCATCGTGGATTTCGCCCACAGTCCCGCGTCACTCCAGACCGTCCTCGACCTGCTGGCCCCGCTGGCCGCGTCGCGCGGCGGGGGGCTCATCGCGCTGTTCGGTTCAGCCGGGGAGCGAGACACGGCCAAGCGCCCGCTCATGGGCCGGATCGCGGGCGAGCGTGCCCGGATCGTCGTCGTCACCGACGAGGACCCGCGCGGCGAGGACCGGCTGGCCATCCTCGATGACATCGCGCGAGGAGCGGAGGGAGCCGGAAAGCGTCGTGACCACGACCTGCTCGTCATCGCCGACCGTGGTGCCGCCATCGAGGCGGCCATCGAGCGCGCACGCCCCGGTGACATCATCCTGCTCGCGGGCAAGGGCCACGAGCAGGCGATCATCGGCCCCGACGGACCGCGACCATGGGACGAGCGGAGCGAGGCCGAGGCGGCCCTTCGCCGTGCGGGCTACGGCTGAGGGTATCCTTGCCGTCGATGGCGACCACGACCCCCCGGACCCCACGCACGAAGAAGGCGACCGAACCCTCCGCCCGACGGGGGCCACGCCGTGCGCCGGTCGTGACGCCGGACCCGACCGGGGACGGTCCTGATCTCGAAGCGCTTCGGGCCGGCATCTACACGGCGATCCTGGCCGAGCATCCCGCCGCCGATCTCGAACCGGTCGGGCGAGCGTTCGACCTGGCGGTCGCCGCGCACGAGGGCCAGAAGCGAGCGACCGGTGAGGCCTACGTCACCCACCCCATCGCCTCGGCCCAGATCCTGGCCGAGCTCGGGATCGACACCGTGGCGATCCAGGCGGCCCTGCTCCACGACGTCCCGGAGGACACCGAGTACAGCCTGACGGACGTGGAGGAGCGCTTCGGGGCCGAGGTCGCCCAGCTCGTCGACGGCGTCACCAAGCTGTCCAAGTTCAGCACCCATAGCCATGAGCAGCAGCAGGCCGAGAACATCCGGAAGATGCTCCTGGCGATGGCCCAGGACATCCGGGTCGTGCTCATCAAGCTCGCCGATCGGCTCCACAACATGCGCACGCTCTATGGCCTGCCGTCGGACAAGCAGCAGCGCATCGCCCACCAGACGATGGAGATCTACGCGCCGCTCGCCGAGCGGCTCGGGATCTGGCAGATGAAATGGGAGCTCGAGGATCTCGCCTTCAAGGCGCTCGAGCCGGAGCGATTCCGTGAGCTTGCCAAGCTGCTCGATACGCGGCGCAAGGGGCGCGAGACGTACATCGATCGCGCCATCGGCGAGCTGACGCCCAAGCTCGAGGCGGCCGGCATCAAGGCCGATCTCCAGGGCCGCCCGAAACACATCTACAGCATCTGGAAGAAGATGGAGCGCAAGAGCGCGGAGTTCGGCGAGATCTACGACGTCTACGCCATCCGCATCCTGGTCGACGACGTCCGCGACTGCTATGCGGCGCTCGGCATCGTCCACTCGCTCTGGCGCCCGATCCCGGGCCAGTTCGACGACTACATCGCGGTCCCCAAGAACAATCTCTACCAATCGCTCCACACCGCGGTCATCGCCCTTGACGGCAAGCCGCTCGAGATCCAGATCCGGACCCAGGCGATGCATCAGGTCTCCGAGGTCGGGATCGCCGCGCACTGGCGCTACAAGGAAGGCACGAAGTCCGACCGCGAGTACGACGCCAAGCTCGCCTGGCTCCGCCAGCTGCTCGACTGGCAGCGCGACGTCTCCGACGCGACCGAGTTCGTCGAGGGCATCAAGCTCGATATCTTCCAGGACCAGGTCTTCGTCTTCACCCCGAAGGGCGACATCAAGGACCTCCCCGCGGGTGCGACGCCGCTCGACTTCGCCTACCGGATCCACACCGACGTCGGGCACCGGACGATCGGCTCGAAGGTCAACAACCGGCTTGTCCCGCTCGACTACCGGCTGAAGAACGGCGACATCGTCGAGATCGTGACGACCAAGGGCGAGCACGGCCCGTCGCGAGACTGGATGAACGTCGTCAAGACCAGCCACGCCCGCGAGAAGATCCGGCAGTGGTTCAAGCGCAAGGACCGCGACGAGAACATCGTCCACGGTCGTGAAGCGCTCGAACGCGAGCTGCGCCGGCTGGCCCGGACCTCGATCTCCGCCCTAGCGCCGGACCAGATCGCCGAGGTGGCCAGGCACTACAACTACGACACGCTCGACGACTTCTACGCGGCGATCGGCTATGGCGCGGTCAGCGCCCAGACCATCGTCATGCGGCTCGGCGTGGTCGACGACGGCCAGAGCACGCTGCCGACCGTCGCGCCGCCCCAGACCCGCGAGCGCACCGGGGCCGTCCGGGTCAAGGGCGTCGGTGATCTCCTGGTCCGGTTCGCCAAGTGCTGCCACCCGATCCCGGGCGATCCGATCGTCGGCTTCATCACCCGCGGCAAGGGCGTGACGGTCCACCTGCAGACATGTCCCACGATCATCAACGAGCGGGAAGTGAGCCGGCTCATCGACGTCGAGTGGGAGGCCGCGCCCACCGAGACGTATGAGATCGCGATCCGTGTCGAGGCCTATGACCGGACCGGGCTGCTGAGCGACATCACCCAGGTGGTGGCCGAGAACAAGGTCAACATCGTGGCCGCCCACGTCGGCGTGACGGCCGACCACACCGCCGTCGTGACCGCCACGATCCAGGTCCACTCGGTGTCGCAGCTGGCCCGAGTCATGGGCCGGATCGAGACGCTCAAGGACGTGATCAGCGTCCAGCGCGACCTGGGCTGACGGCCGCACACTCCGCCCGATGCCGACATTCCGAGCGCCCCGCGGCACCCGCGACCTTGTGCCGCCCGAGACGGCGACCTGGACACGCCTCGAGCGCCTGGCCGCCGACCTGGCCGCTCGCTACGGCTACCGACGGATCGAGACCCCGATGTTCGAGCTCGTCGACGTCTTCGAGCGGGGGGTCGGCGAAGTCACCGACATCGTCGAGAAGGAGCTGTTCCGTCTCGCGCCGCGAACCGAGGAATCCGAGGCATGGGCGCTCCGCCCGGAGCCGACGGCCGGGATCGCCCGGGCCTATGTCCAGCACGGCATGTCCACCTGGCCGCAGCCGGTCAAGCTGACCGAGACCGGGCCGATGTTCCGGTACGACCGGCCGCAGGCGGGCCGCTACCGGCAGTTCTGGCAGTTCGATGTCGAGGCGATCGGCGATGCGGGGCCGGCCATCGACGCCGAGATCATCGAGCTCGGGGCGCGCTTCTACGCGCTGGCGGGGCTCGCTGGCGTCGAGGTCCACCTGAACTCGATCGGGGATCCGGCGTGTCGGCCCGCCTATGTCGCCGAGCTCGGCGCGTATTACCGCGAGCACCTCGCCGAGCTCCCGCCACTCGAGCGGGACCGGCTTGAACGGAACGTCCTGCGCCTGCTCGACTCCAAGGACCCGGCGATGGTCGCGCTCAACGCCGCGGCCCCGACGATCACCGATCGACTGTGCGGACCGTGCGCCGAGCATTTCGCCGGCGTCCGTGCCCACCTGGACGCGCTCGGGGTCGCCTACCGGCTCGAGCCCGGGCTGGTTCGTGGCCTCGACTACTACACTCGGACCGCGTTCGAGTACTTCGTCGCGGGCCGCGAGGGTCAGCAGCAGGCCATCGGCGGCGGGGGCCGCTATGACGGACTCATCGAGCTGCTGGGCGGCAAGTCGACGCCCGGCATCGGTCTGGGCATCGGCATCGACCGCCTGCTCCTCGCCCTCGCCGAGACCGGCGGGGAGATCGTCGCGGAGCAGGGACCGACGGCTGTGGTCGTCGGAGCGGATCCCGACGACACCGCGGGGCGACTCAAAGTGGCGACCGACCTTCGAGCCGCCGGGATCGTGGCGTCGGCCAGTCTCGGTCGGCGAAAGCTCGGCAAGCAGCTCGAGGCGGCGGCCCGGGACCGTGCGCACTTCGCGGTGATCCTCGGGGACGAGCTCGCGCAGGGCGAGGTCGGGCTGCGGGATCTCGCGGCCGGGACCCAGAAGCTCGTCGCGCTTGACGACCTCGCGCGCGAGATCGAGCGGGCGCATGGCTCGCATCGTCATGGTGCGGCCGAGGGTGAATCCGGCGCCGGCCGTCCGGTCAGCTGATCAGCAGCTTGATCGCGACCGCGCTCCCGACCAGGATGATGACCAGACGGAGCGCCAACGGCGACATCCGTCGACCGACGACCGCTCCAAGCTGACCGCCGACGGTCGAGCCGATCGCGAGCAGCAATGCGGGCAGCCACGCGACCGGGGCGACCAGGATGAAGATGATCGCCGCGACGCTGTTGATGAACATCGCGATGAGGTTCTTGAGGCCGTTGAGCCGCTGGATATCGTCATCGACGAGGATCGTCAGCAGCGCGATGAGGATGACGCCCTGGGCCGCGCCGAAGTAGCCGCCGTAGATCCCCGTCAGGAAGACCCCGAGGACCAGGACCGGACCACCGTCATGCTCCGCGTCGGATCCCTGGCGGACGCGGCGTTCCATGACCCAACGCGACAGTCGCGGCTGGATCGCCACCAGCGCACAGGCGACGAGGATGAGCACGGGGACGATCCGGGTGAACGCGCTGGCAGGCAGGGCCAGCAGCAGCCCGGCGCCGGTCAACCCGCCGAGCGCGGCGGCGATCACGAGCGGCCTGGCGCGTCTGCGCTGGCCGA
>DASYJV010000366.1:0-10026 GCA_035996105.1 Candidatus Limnocylindrales bacterium
GGCGGACGAGCCCGGCGACAGCCGACGAGCCGTGGTGAGCGGCGAGCTCGGCCGCCGGCAGCTCGGCGGTCGGGGCCGCCGCGAGCTCCGCCAGCGCCTCGGCCTGGCGCGGGCCGAACGGCCGCCCGATCGGGCGCCTGCCACTCCCGAGCGCCGCGACGGCCGCCCGGCCTTCCTCGGCGAGCCGGACCCAGCGCTCGTATCGCGGTCCTGCGCCGGCTCCAAGCAGGGTCCAGCCAAGACCCACCCGGCCGGCGGACTCGAGGGCACGCAGTCGCCGCAGCAGACCAGCCCGACCGTCTGGTCCGGCGAGGTCGCGGACAGGCCGAGGTCCTCGTTCGAGCTGGGCGAGCAGGTCCGCGGTGGCGGCATCGCCCGCCCCGGTGTCCGCGCCGCTCCCCGTCGCGCCGGGCGCCAGCTCGGCCACCAGCTCGAGCCGTTCGAGGAACCCCGGCGGGAGCATCGCCCGCAGCACCAGCGCGGGCGGCGCAAGGTAGTGCGACGCGATCTCGGCGGCCAGCGCCAGCGTGAGGCGGGGCAGCAGCGGACCATCCGCCCGGACCCGGTCGACGATCGGCTTGGCGCCACTCGCCGGCAGGACCGCCGTCTCGGCCACCACGATCCCTAGGGCCTGGCGGCGCCCGAACTCGACGAGGACGGCCTCGCCCGGCTCCAGGTCGCGCAACGCATCCGGGACGAGGTAGGTATAGGTCCGGTCCCCTCCTCGACCGGCCGCATCCACGGCGACCTCGACCCCGCGCGCCGGTCCAGCCTCGGTCAGGGCGAGCGTGGGTAGACCTCGACCCGGCGGTCGGGATGCCGGCGATGCTCGTCGGCGATGATCGCGTCGATCCGTTCCGCCGTGAGCTCGACCTGGCCGGTCTCGTTGGTCACGACGTAGTCGTAGTCCTCCTGGCGAGCGAGCTCGATGGCGGCGTTCCGCTGCCGCAGCTCCAGTTCGTCTGCGGTCTCGGTGGCGCGGCTGCGGAGACGCTGGAAGAGGTCCTCGAGCGAGGGCGGGATCAGGAAGATGAGCAGGGCGCCGGGGACCTTCTCCTTGACCACCTGGGCGCCCTGGACGTCGATCTTGAGGATGACGTCCCGGCCCTCGGCCAACGCCTCGCGGACCTGCCGCCGCGGCGTCCCGTACCAGTTGCCGTGGACCTCGTTCGCTTCGAGGAACTCACCCTCGGCGCGTTGCCGGGTGAACGTCTCGAGGTCCAGGAAGTGGTAGTCGACGCCGTCGACCTCGCCCGGACGCATCGTTCTCGTCGTGCAGGTCACCACATAGTGGTACGCCGGGTCGTGCGGCCGACGCTTGAGCGCATCGATGATGGTGTCTTTGCCGACGCCGCTCGGGCCCGAGATGATCACGAGCATCGCGCCGTTGGGGGCGTCCATCGGCTCGATCGCCTCGCTCACCGCACGACCTCGCGCAGCCCGTCGAGCACCGACTCGAGCGCGGGCGGCAGCGGCGCCACCGCCCGGATGAGCCGATCGTTCGATGGCGAGGTGAGCTCCAGCCGCCAGGCATGGAGGAACAGGCGCTCGAGACCGGCGGGGCCGCGGCGGGAGGTGCCCGTGCCGTAGACGGGGTCGCCGGCGACGGGATGGCCGATGGCATCGAGGTGCACGCGGATCTGGTGGGTCCTCCCGGTCACGAGGTCGAGCTCGAGGAGCGTCCAGTCGGCGAACCGCTCGCGGACTCGATAGCCGGTCACCGATGGCCGCCCGTCGGGGACGACCGCCATCTTCGTGCGGTGCTTCGGGTCGCGACCGATCGGCGCCTCGATGCGGCCCACGGCCGCCGAAACGCTCCCCTGCACGAGGGCCTGGTAGGTCTTCTTGATCCGGCGCGCCTTGAGCTGGGCCATGATCGATGCCTGCGCCGCATCGTGGCGGGCGACCATCAGCAGCCCGCTGGTGTCGCGGTCCAGGCGGTGGACGATGCCCGGCCGCTGGACGCCGGCGATCCCACCCCAGGTCGATCCGTCGCCATACGCCAAGAGCGCGTTGACGAGCGTCCCGCTGGCATGGCCCGGCGCCGGATGGACGACGAGGCCCGCCGGCTTGTCGAGGATCAGCAGGTCGTCATCCTCGTACACGATCGTCAGCGGGATCTCCGGTGCCGGGGCGAGGTCGAGCGAGACCGCCTCGGGGACATCGAGCTGGAGCTCGGTCCCGGCGTTGACGATGCTGTTGGCGCGAAGGGCCTCCCCGGCTACGGTCAGCCGCCCGTCCGAGATGAGCTTCTGGACGTAGCTTCGCGACAGTCCGGTCGCATCGGCCACGTACCGGTCGACCCGACTCCCCGGCCCGTCCGGCACGCGCAGGATGCGGACCCCCGGGGCGTACGCCGGATCAACCATCCGAGCGTCGATCGATGCGTTCGCTGAGCGTCGGGAACAGGGCGGCCAGGACGATCATCACGATCGCGATGCTGATGGCGGCATCGGCGACGTTGAAGGTGTACCAGCGCAGGTCGCCGACCCCGATGTCGACCCAATCGATGACGTAGCCGAGGCGGAGTCGATCGGCCATGTTGCCGAGGGCGCCACCAAGCAGGAGACCGAGCGAGATCGACAGGTAGAGACTCCGCCCGGAACGCCCGTGGTAGAGCAGGATCATGCCGACCACCGCCAGCGAGACGATGCCGAACAGGACGGCGTTGTCACGGAAGAACCCGAACAGGGCACCCGAGTTCTGGCTGAAGACCAGACGGACGAGGTCGCCGGCGACGTGGACCACCTGGCCCGGGGAGACGCTGGCGGCAAGCCACGCCTTGGAGGCCTGATCGAGGACCACGACCAGCGCGGCGATGGCCCCGAAGACGATCCACTTAGCACCCGTCCTGGCCGTGCCGACGGCCGCGCTCGTGGTGCCACCGCTGCCGCCCGGCGCGTCGATCGTCATCGCTCGGCTCGCACGGTGGCTCGGCGGCGCAGACCGACGGTGACCCCGCCGTCATCGAGCTGCACCGTCGAGCGGGTCGCGTCCGTCGGCGGCGTCCCCTCCCGGAGCTCGGCCAAGGTATCGGCGGCGACGCCGGGCAGATGTGCGCCGACGGCCGCCGGCAGCCCCTCGACCCACAGGTCGATGCGATCGTCGAGCTCGAGTCCGGCCTCGCGGCGCAGGTCCTGGATGGCGCGGGCGAGTTCGCGGGCGTCGCCCTCGGCCCTGAGCGCGGGAGTCAGGCCCGTGTCGAGGACGATGACCAGGCCGTCGTGATGGGCGACCGCGGTCCCCGGCTTCGGCGTGGCCTGGATCTCGACCTCGTCGGGTGCGAGCGTCAGCCCTGCCAGCGTCACCGAGCCGTCCGGCCCGATCTCGACCTCGCCGGCCCGGGCGGCGGCCATCACCGCGGGGATCGCCGATCCGAGCCGCTTGCCGATCCTGGGGAGCAGCGGCTTGACGCGCCGTTCGACGAGTGCCGAGTCATCGTCGATGACGACGACCTCCTTGACGTTGATCTCCTCGGCGATGAGGCGGAGGAATTCGTCGTCGATCGACAGACCTCGGTCGGGCAAGGCGATCCAGGCCCTGGCCAGTGGCTGGCGGGTCTTGAGCTGGGCGGTGCTGCGCAGGGTCCTGCCGAGCTCGACCGCCCCCTGGACGATGGCCATCGAGGTCTCGAGCGACTCGTCCCGGTGCCGGGCCAGCTCGCTGGTCGGCCAGCGGGTCAAGTGGACGCTGTCGGGCGCCCCGGGAGTGACGGAGCTGACGAGGTTCGCGTACAGCGATTCGGCGAGGAACGGCAAGGTCGGCGCGAGCATCCGGGCAGCGGCGACAAGCGCCTCGTGCAGGGTGGCGAATGCCGCCGCGCGGTCGGTCGCGTCCTCGGATCGCGAGAAGCGCCGGCGTGACAGCCGCAGGTACCAGGTCGACAACCCGTCGAGGTAACCGGACAGCGCGCGGGAGGCCGCCAGCGCATCGAAATCGAGCAGCCGCGCCTCGACGGTCGCCGCCGTCCCGGCTGCCCGCGACAGGATCCAGCGATCCATGATCGGTCGCTCGGCCAGCGGTGGTGCCGCCTCGGCCGGCGTCCACCCGGCGAGTCGCGCATAGGTCACGAAGAAGGAGTAGACGTTCCACAGGATGAGCAGCTCGCGACGCGCCTCATCGGCGGCGTGCCAGCCGAACAGGATGTTCTCCTCCGGCCGAGCCTTGGCGAACATCCAGCGCATCACGTCGACGCCCATCCGATCGGCAGCCTCGTCGAACTCGATCGCGTTGCCCCAGCTCTTGTGCATCTGGCGGCCGTCTTCGGCGAAGACCAGGGCGTAGCCGAAGATCGTCTTGAACGGCGGTTCGCGACGGAGGACCGTCGACATCGCGAGCATCGAGTAGAACCAGTTGCGGAACTGGCCGGGGAAGCTCTCGGTGATGAAGTCGGCGGGGAACCACTGCCGCCAGTACTCGGGGTCCTCGCGGTAGTGGAGCGTCGAGAACGGCACGATCCCGGCGTCGAGCCAGGGATTGCCCACGTCCTTGATCCGCTCGACGGGGGCGCCGCAGCCGGGACACGCGATCTTGACGGCGTCCACGTACGGCCGGTGCGGGGTGTGGCCCTCGAACGCCTGCCAACCCTCCACGGCTCGCTCGTGGAGCTCATCCCGGCCACCGATGACCTCGACGGTGCCGCACGCGGCGCAATCGTAGATCGGCAGCGCCAGACCCCAGTAGCGCTTCTTGCTGATCATCCAGTCGTGCATGTTGCGGAGCCAGTCCAGCTCGCGTTCGTACCCGAAGTCGGGGATCCAGCGGATCTGGTCGACGACTTCCATGATCTGGTAGCGCAGGCTCGCGTCGATCTGCTCGGTGGTCAGCTGCTCGCGGGGCTGGTCGTAGAGCGGACCCATGCTGATGAACCACTCGTCGACCAGGCGGAAGACGAGCGGCGTCCCGCACCGCCAGCAATGGGGATAGCGGTGGGTGATCGTCTCGAGGCGGTAGAACCGGTCCGTCCGCTTCAGGTGTTCGATGATCGGCTCGGCAACGTCCCGGACATCGGTCCCGGACAGGTTCGCGAAGCCATCCACGAAGATCCCCGATTCGTCGATCGGGGCGATGACCGGCAGCCCGAGCGCCTTGCCCAGCTGGAAGTCCTCCGCGCCGCAGCCGGGGGCGATGTGAACGATGCCCGTGCCCTCATCCTCACCGACCTCGGTCCATGGGACGACGACGTGCTGGTAGGGATGCCCCGGGTCGTCGCGGGTGCCGCCTGCGAACGCCGCCCTGACGGCGGGCAGGTCATCGAACGGGCCTTCGTACCGCCAGCCGACCATCTCGGCACCCGAGAGCTCGTCGAGGACCTCGAAGGGGCCCGCGAGCGCGGTCTTGAGGGTGCCCTTGCCGAGCCAGAAGACGTCGCTCCCCTGCCGCACCCGGACGTAGCGCATGGCCGGTCCGACCGCGGCCGCCACGTTCGAAGTCAGCGTCCAGGGCGTGGTCGTCCAGACGAGCAGCGCCTCGCCCGGCCGGTCGAGGAGCGGGAACCTGACGGTCAACCCGGGGTCGTCGCGGTCCTGGTAGCCCTCGTTCAGCTCGGTCTGCGACAGCCCCGTCCCGCAGCGCGCGCACCACGGCATCGTGTCGTGGCCCTTGTACAGCCAGCCGCGCCGATGGCACTCCGCGAGGAACGCCCAGATGAGGTCGTTGTTCTCGTTGCTGAAGGTGAAGTAGCTGCCCCCGGTCTCCTTCATCCCGAGCCGTCCGACCAGCATCTCGACGGTGTCGGTCACCGGGCCGTTGGTGCCCTCGATCGTCGCGACAGCCGCCGGGTCCGTGCCGAGCAGCTCGGCGAGCCGACGGAGCTCGTCGGGGTCGTTCCAGTCCATCCACATCCCGAGCCGGATCGACTGCTCGGTCTGACGGGCGGCGTAGGTCAGGACGCGCTGCTTGCAGAGGGTGACGAAGCGGGCGATCCCGAATGCCTCGATATCGCGCTTCGAGGTGAACCCGAGGTCGCGCTCCACGTTGACCTCGACCCACAGGCCCTGGCAATCGAAGCCGTTCTGGTAGCGCTCATCCTCGCCACGCATGGCGTGGAAGCGCTGGTACAGGTCCTTGTAGGCACGACCCCAGGCGTGGTGGACGCCCATCGGGTTGTTGGCCGTGATCGGCCCGTCGAGGAAGCTCCATTTCGGGCCGCCGGCGTTCTGGGCGCGCAGCCGAGCGAAGGTCCGACGGTCACGCCACTGGACGAGGATCTCGTGCTCCTGGGCGACGAAGTCGGGCTTCGATCTGACGGGACGGAACATTCGACCTCGGGATCGGGACAGAGCGGGCGCGGCGTCGCTGCTCGTTTGAACGGGTCCTTGTATCCTACCCGCGATGCACGAACCTGAGGGCGCGCGACCGCGCAGGCGGTCGCCATTCGCGGCGGCGTTCCTCTCCCTCGTCTTCCCCGGACTCGGCCAGCTGTACGCCGGTGCCCCGATGCGGGCGCTCGCCTTCGCCGCCGGGCCGGTCCTCCTGGTGGCGCTCGCGGCCGGTACCGTCCTGCGCGCCGACCGCATCGCGTTGCTCGGCTTCCTCATCGATCCGGGCGTGCTGGACGCCGTCTTCGTGGTCAACCTCCTCGTGCTGGTCTACCGGCTCGTGGCCATCGTCGACGCGTATCGCGTCGCGGAGTACCTCAACCAGGCCACCGGCGAAGGTCGGCCGGGAGGGATCCGTCTCGGGCGCAACCCGATCTCGATGGCCGGCCTGCTCGCGATCGTGCTGGTCATGGCCGGCAGTCATGTGGTCGTCGCCCGCTACGACATCCTGGCCAAGGGCGTCCTCGACAGCGGCTGCATCTTCCTCAGCGACGACCCGACCAAGGCGTGCGCCCTGGACGCCAGCGCGTCGCCCGGCTCCTCGACAGGCCCCGGCGACAGCGGCCAGCCGACCGACACACCGTTGCCCGCCGCGACCCCGGCCGGGAGCGCCGTGCCGCAGACCTCGATCCCGCCCTGGGACGGCAAGCAGCGACTCAACATCCTGCTCATCGGCGCCGATCAGCGGCCCGCCGAGGGGACCTTCAACACCGACACCCTGATCGTGGTCTCGATCGATCCGGTCACCAAGCAGATCGCCATGTTCAGCCTGCCGCGCGACACCGCGAACGTGCCGATCCCACCCGGCCCCGCGCGCCAGGTCTTTGGCTCGGTCTACGGCAACAAGATCAACTCCTGGTGGACGAACGTCCGCCTTCGGTCGGACCTCTTCCCCGGCACCAGCAAGACCCGCGGGTTCAACGGGCTCAAGGCCATCCTCGGCTACCTCTACAACCTCGACGTCAAGTACTTCGTCGAGGTCAACTTCGACGGCTTCCGCAAGATCGTCGACCTGATGGGCGGCGTGACCATCAACGTCCAGGTCCCCGTCTCGGACGATCGATTCCCGGGCGACAAGGGCGCACTCCGGCGGGTCTACATCCCCAGCGGGATCCAGCACATGGATGGCGCGCAGGCGCTTCGCTACGCGCGGTCACGGCACGGTTCGAACGACTTCGATCGCGGGGCGCGCCAGCAGCGCGTCCTGCTCTCCCTGCGCGAACAGGCCGATCCACAGGCGCTCATCCCGCGTCTGCCGCAGCTGATCGACGCGTTGAGCTCGGCCGTATCGACCGATATCCCGGCGAACCAGCTCGCCCCGCTGCTCGGTCTCGCATCCCAGGTCGACACCAAGAACATCCGCTCGTACGTCTTCGCGCCACCGCTCTACGGCACCGAGACGGGCCCCAACGCGCCGGTCTACTTCATCAATCCGAACGTGCCCAAGATCCGCGCCGCGGTCCAGTCCGCGTTCACCGCCGACCCGGCGGACGAGGCCCTCCGCCAGACGCTGGCCCAGGAGGGTGCCGGCGTGTGGGTCCTCAACGGCACCACCGATTCGGGACGCGGCACTCGCGTCGCCGCCTATCTCGACTACCACGGGCTGGCCGCGTCGGCGCCTCGACAGCGACCGGCCGGCGCGGTCCCGCCAACCACCACGATCGTCGTCTACAACGGCGCGGAGACCAAGCTGCCCAACACGATCGCGTATCTCCAGAGCGTCTTCGGGGTGACGGTCACGACGGCGACCGATCCGGCCATCCGGACCGACGTCATCGTCACGATCGGGGTCACCACCCCGCAGCTCGACGCGCCAGCCGGACCCTGAGCCGGCGTTCTCGCGACGTCGCCGGCCGCGGCGGCGGCTCCCCTACTCGATCGGGGTGAGCCAGTGGGCGTATTCGGGGAGCCGACCGCGCACCGCGTCGAAGTAGCGGTCGCGAACGAGCCGTCCGATCGGTCCGATCTTGCCCGAGCCGATGGGCCGGTGGTCGATCTCCACGACGGGCGAGATCTGGACGCCGGTGCCGCACAGGAACATCTCGTCGGCGACGTACAGCTCCGAACGGTCGATCGAGCGGACCTCGGTCGGGATCCCCTCATTGGCCAGCAGCTCGAGGATCGCTTTGCGAGTGACGCCTTCGAGGAGGTCGTCGCTCACCGGTGGCGTGAGGGCGACGCCGTCGCGCACCACGAAGACGTTGGCCGCTGAGGCCTCGTTGACGTGTCCGCCGGCGGTGAGCACGATCGCCTCGTCGAACCCGTTGAGCTCGGCCTCGGATTTCTGGAAGGCCATGTTGACGTAGCCGCCGACGATCTTGCCCCGCGCCGGGAGCGCCTCGTCGGCGTTGCGCCGCCAGCTCGACGTCGCGACGCGCACCCCGGCCTCGGTGTCGATGTAATTGCCGAACGGCACGGTGAGGATGTACAGCTCGTTCTCGAGATCGTGCAGCCGGACGCCGATCGCCTTGGTCGACTTGTAGAACGACGGCCTGATGTAGACATCCTCGCGAAAGCCATTGCGCCGAACGGTCTCGACGATCAGCCGCGTCAGCTCGTCCACGCTCGGGACGTCTTTCATGAGCATGATCCGGCACGACTGTCGGAGACGCTCGACGTGATCACCGATGCGCAGTCCGTAGAGCCTCTTCTGGTCGGGGTTCCAGTAGGCCCGGATCCCCTCGAAGGTCGCCGTCCCGTACATGAAGGCGTGGGTCATGACGCTGACCTTGGCATCGCGCATCGCCACCCAGTCGCCTTCGAAGTAGCAGATCAGGTCGTCCAGCGACCCGGGCGTCGGTGCGTGGTGGGTGGCCGTGGCCGGCGTGGCGTCGGACTTCTCGGTGAGCATGCGTCGGCTCCTGCGCTGCGGTCGGCCGAGTATATCAGCGGCTCCGGGCGCCTCAGATCAGACCGCTGATGACCCCGAGGACGAGCACCAGGTAGACCACGTAGAAGACGCCGCCGACGAGCAGGCTCCGGCCGTGGAGTCGGCCGCGGCGGGCCATCGGGATGAAGATGAACGCCGAGGCCAGGAACGCGATGCCGGCCGAGGCGAAGGCGACGTACGAGCCGGGCGCCACGACCCATGTGCTCGAGGCGAAGACCAGTGCCACGACCGTCGGGATCGTGGACTGGAAGACCATCGCGCCGGTGATGTTGCCCATCGCCAGCGTGTCCTTGCCCTGGCGGACCCAGATGATCGAATTGAACTTCTCGGGGAGTTCCGTGGCGATCGGGGCGACGACGAGCGCCAGCAGCGCGCTGTCCACCCCGAGCTGCGTCGCGAGGTGGCTCACCGCGTCCACGAAGAAGACCGCGCCCAGGACGATGAGCCCGAGTGCCGCGAGGACCTGCAGGTTGACGACGCGCAGCCGGGGGACCGCCGGGTCGAGGCGATGGGCGCGCCGGTCGATGCGATGGAAGCGCAGTGGCGCCAGGTCGGAGGCATCGACGTCGGGGTCGGCCTCGAAATGGGCCTTGACGTACCAGGCATAGATGCCGAGCAGGACGGCCGCGACGACCCATTTGAGCCAGACCGGTTCGAGCGGCAGGAACGCCGCACCGATGGCGATCGCGTAGGCGATCCCGAAATAGCGCATGTCGTGCGCCAGGACGCCGGTATCGACCCGCATCTGGTCGCCCGTCGTCCGCCGACGCCCGGCCCACAGGACGGCCACACCGGTCACGAACATGGCGAGCGTGG
>DASYJV010000367.1:0-2545 GCA_035996105.1 Candidatus Limnocylindrales bacterium
TCACAAGGAGCTCGCCCTCAAGGGGACCGCTCCCGAGACTGGCGACGCCGAACGGGAATGGCTGATCCCGTCGCGGGAGGAGACGGAACGCCTGCTTCGCGCCTGGCGCGTCGGTGACGGCGATCGGATCGTGTTCCTTGACGACGTGGGGCAGAACCGCCAGGCGATCCGCGGCTACTGGCTCCTGCGGCTCTATCGGTTCCCCGCGGACCGACTCCATGTTCTCGACGGCGGGATCGAGGCCTGGCGCCGGCACGGCGGTGCCACGACCGGGGAGCTGCCCGAGGCCGATCTAGCCGACGCCCTGCGCACGCCGGTCACCCTGGCCGAGCGCGACGATTCGCTGATCGCGACGTTCGACGAAGTCCTCGGCTGGAGTCGCGAGGCGGCCAAGCCGGGTGGCCCGACCCGGATCCTCGACGTCCGGACCGCCGCCGAGTGGGTCGGCACCGACCTCCGCGCCAAGCGCGGCGGCCACATCCCGGGTGCCCGGCAGCGCTGTTTCGTCGATCTCCTGACCGACGAGGGCACCTTTCGTCCGGTCGACGAGATGGTCTCGCTCGTGCGCGCGAGCGGCGCGGATCCCGAGGCGTTGCGCGCGACGTACTGCCAGGGTGGCGTCCGGGCCGCGCTGGTCTGGTTCGTGCTCCACGAGCTGGCCGGGTTCACGGACGTGCGCAGCTACGCCGGGTCATGGGAGGAGTGGGGAAACCGGACGGACAGCCCGATCGAAACGCCCTGACCCGTCCGGGCCTCGTGCTATCCTGTCGCCCGGCGTCGGCCCCCGACGTCCGCGACGCTCGCGGGTCGAGAGATCCCGGGCCTCCGTCGCATCGTTCCGGCGTAGCTCAGTGGTAGAGCGGGCGGCTGTTAACCGCTTGGTCGTAGGTTCGAGTCCTACCGCCGGAGCCAACCCTTACTCTCGAACGCCGATGGCTCAGGCCAGCGGCTGGATGACCGGCAGGCCGCGCGCCCGCGGGACCGCGATGGTCGGGGCGAAGCTGCCCGCGATCGCTCGGAACCGCTCCGCCGCAGCAGGCTCGAGAAAGTAGTAGATGTTCGAGCCGCGGCGCTGCGTCCGAACCCAGCCTGCCTCGCGAAGGACCTTGAGATGGTGACTCACGGTCGGTTGCGCGACCTCGCAGCAGGCCGTGAAGTCGCACGCACAAACGCCATCGTCGTCGGCCAGCTGCCGCAGGATCGTCAGGCGGGTCGGGTCCGCCGCAGCTTGCAGGAGGAGGACGTCGGGATCGCTCGGCCGCTTCATGGGCGCATGGTATTGACAAACATCGATATTTGCAAGTATCAATACGTCACCCACACTGCCACGCCGAAGGAGCGATCGATGACCACCGACACGATCCACGAAGCGGTGAGGGCGCGGTACGCGGAAGCGGCGGGCCAGGCCGGGACCGGTGGCTGTTGCACCGACGATCCGGAGACGATCGGGGCCGGTCTCTACTCCGTTGTCGAGCGAGACCAGCTTCCCGAGGCGGCCGTCCTGGCCTCGCTCGGCTGCGGCAACCCGACGGCCGTTGCCGAGCTCCAGGAAGGGGAGCGCGTCCTGGACCTCGGGTCCGGGGGTGGCATCGACGTCCTGCTGTCGGCCAGACGGGTGGGCCCGACAGGTCGGGCGATCGGTCTCGATATGACCGACGAGATGCTCGCTCTCGCGCAGCGCAACGCGGCCGAGGCCGGTGCCACCAATGTCGAGTTCCTGCGCGGCCAGATCGAGGACATCCCGCTGCCGGCGGAGTCGGTCGACGTCGTCATCAGCAACTGCGTCATCAACCTGGCCGCCGACAAGCAGGCGGTCTTTCGGGAGATCGCCCGCGTCCTTCGACCGGGTGGCCGCATGGGGATCACTGACATCGTGGCCGAGGATCACCTGACGGCCGAGGAACGGGCGGAGCGCGGCTCCCATGTCGGCTGCATCGCCGGTGCCCTGTCATTTTCCGAGTTTCGGGCCGGGCTGGCGGCGGTCGGACTGATCGACGTGTCGCTGACGACCACGCATGCCGTTGCCGACGGGATGGTCAGCGCCATCGTCAAGGCCACGAAGCCGGCCGACGCCGCCACCACGTCCATCGAGGCTTCGCGGCAGACCCTGGCGATCGCCGACGCAGGCTGCGCCTGTGGCTCGGGAGGCTGTTGCTGACCCCGTCCGCCGGGTCTCGGCGTGGACTCAGTACCCGGCCGTCAGGCCGAAATCGATCGATATCGCCGCGCCGGTGATGGGCGTCGCTCGCGCCGAGCAGAGGAAGGCGATCAGCTCGGCCACCTCGTCGGGACGGATGAACCGTGCAGGCCGCTGCGGATACGCGGTCAGCAGGTCGGCGAGGTACCGCTCCGGATCGCCGCCGCCGAACGTGTCCGCTTGATAGCGGATCATCGGCGAGTCGACGTCGCCAGGGCAGACAGCGTTGACCCGGACGCCGCGGGACGCGAGCTCGACCGCCAGCGATTTCGACAGGATCGTCACGCCGCCCTTGCTCGCGCAATAGATCGCCGCGCCCTTGCCGCCCCACAGGCCTGCATCCGACGA
>DASYJV010000368.1:0-4813 GCA_035996105.1 Candidatus Limnocylindrales bacterium
GCCGACGAAGAGGGCCCGGTGCCGGAAGTGTCCTGCCATCCCGGGTGCCAGGTGCGGACCGGGACCCTCCGTGTGAAGATGGATCATCCCGACGTCCCGCAGCTCCGAGGCGCGCGCGACGAGGGCATCGAGCAGGACCGACGGCGTCGCCGCGGCGCAGTGAACGTAGACCTGCTGACCGCTCCGGATGCCGGCCACGGCTTCGCCAGGGGAGACGATGCGCATCAGGGTTCCGTGGTGGGATCCGGGCCGACGGTCAGGAGCTCAGCGCCCGGGCCGCGAGCTGGGCGCGGTCGGTTCGATGTCCACGAGGCGATCCGGTCGGTGGGTGAGCGCAACGTACGCTCGCTCGAAGCCGAGTCGGGCGGCGCCGGGACCCGAAACGGCCAGTCGGTCCCGATCGACGATCTGGCCGATCGTGCGGAGCTCGAACGAGGCCGTGCTTTCAGCGGGCGACCGGTCGAGATGCTCGACAACGTTCGTGCCGTCGGCGCCATGGTCGACGATGACCGCCTGGTCGCGGTCGAACCAGATCACCGTCTTGCCGGCAGCCTCATCGTCCGAGGCTCCTCGTTGTCGCTCAGTCATCACAACCTCCTGTCGTGAGGATGCGTGCCCCACTTGTTGCCCGGGCAGGGTCGAATGACGCCTTGTCGGGGGCCGATCGGCCCGTCGGAGCCGGGTGTCGCCCCAGCTCCGGTGAACAGTCACCGGAGGTCAGGTCCCGGAGCCGGTCTCCCGGAGGTGGGCCATGTAGGCAGCCGCTTGCGCGCGTCGCTCCAGGTTCAACTTGGCGAGGATCGAGCTGACGTAATTCTTGACCGTCTTATCTGACAGGAAGACATCTGCCGCGATCTCCTTGTTCGTCTTGCCCTCGGCGACGAGGAGCAGGATCTTCTGCTCCTGGGCCGTGAGCTGGGCGAGACCGTCCGGCTGGTCGCCGGTCGCGATCCGCCGGATCCGTTCGAGGACCCTCCCTGTCACCGCCGGGTCGAGCAGCGATTCGCCTCGCCCGACGGCCTCGAGGGCCGCGACCAGGTCGCGCGCGCGAACCTGCTTCAGCAGGTAGCCGCTCGCGCCGGCGATGATGGCCGACAGCACGGCATCCTCATCGGGATAGCTCGTCAGCATGACGACGCGCGTGTCCGGCATCTCGGCGCGGATCTCGCGACAGGCCTCGACCCCGGAGCCATCGGGCAGCCGGACATCCATGACGACAAGGTCGGGCCGGAATTTCCGGGCGGCCGCGACTGCCTCGGCAACGGTGCCTGCCTCGGCGACGACCTGGAACCCTGGGCGACGACCGAGCAGCGCGGCAAGCCCCTGGCGAACGACCTCGTGGTCATCGACCAACAAGAGGGTGAGGGGACGGACGGGGGCCGGCTCGATGTCAGCCACCGAGGCTCCTCACGCCGATCCGCTCCGGCACGCTGACGATCACCCGGGTGCCCGCTCCGGGCCGGCTGTCGATGTCGATGATGGCCCCGATCTTGGATGCCCGTTCGCGGCTGTTCGCCAGGCCCTGATGGCCGAGCTTGACGACGCGGGCCGGGTCGAAGCCGATGCCGTTGTCCCCGATGGTCAGCTCCAGTCCGGCCGGGTGGCTCGACGTTCTGAGCTCCACGATCGCCCGGCTCGCTTGGGCGTGCCGTGCCACGTTGCTGAGGGACTCGGCGACGATCCCCAGGAGGTGACCCGTGACCGCGGCCGGCGGCTCGGCCAAGGCGTCAGGGAGGCGCAGCTCCAGGTCGACGATCATGTTGTGGCGATACTCGTCGGCCAGCAGCGCGAGGCCGACCATGAGCGTCGAGCCCTCGAGCAGCTCGGGTCGCAGCCCGAAGATGAAGTTGCGGATGTCCTTGATCGATAGGTGGATGGCGTCGATCGCGCGCTCGACACGTGCCGCGGCCTCGGCTCGATCGTCGTCCATGAGCTCGATGACATCTTCGAGCGACAACCCGACCGCATACATGTTCTGGATGATGCCGTCGTGGAGGTCCTTGGAGATGCGCTCCCGTTCGTCCACGACGGCGAGTCGTTGGAGCTGCTCGTGGAGGCGCGCATTCTCCATCGCGATGCCGGCGTGCAGCGCAAAGGTCTCGACCAGTGAACGGTCTTCCTCGTCGAACTCGTCGGCGTCGAGCTTGTTGGTGAGGTAGAGCCGGCCCAGCGACCGGCCCTTGATCGTGATCGGCACGCCAAGGAAACTGGTCATCGGGGGATGGTTGGGCGGGAATCCGTAGCGCCGTGCGTCGACGTTCAGGTCGGGGATCCGGAACGAGCGGCTCTCATGGATGATCAGGCCCAGAAGGCCGTGTCCCTCCGGCAGGGCGCCGATCGCCTCCCGCGTCTCGTCGTCCATCCCGCTCGTGATGAACCGTTCGATCCGGTCATTGGCATCGACGATCCCGAGCGCGGCATATTGGGCGCCGACCAGCGGGCGGACCGCATCGACGATGACCTGCAGGGCATCGTCGACCGAGGTCAGGCCCGCGATCCCCCGGACGGCCGCGTCGAGGGCGGCATGGATCTGGCCAGTGCCGCTTGCTCGAGTCGCGTTTACCTTCACCATCCGGCACGAGGATACTCAACCGCGGAGGAAGGCATCCACCTCGGCCTGCGTCGGCGGGTCGGCGCCCGGTCGGGTGCAGTTGATCGCGGCGGCGCCGATCGCGAAGCGGAGGATGGTCCGCCAGACGTCATCGGTCAGCCCGGCGATGTCCCCTGACTCCACCACGCCGCTCTGGAGGAGGCCGACGATCGCGCCGGCCGTGAACGTGTCGCCCGCCCCGATCGTGTCCGCCACCTCCACCCGAAACCCCGGGACCTCGACCGGGTCGCGTCCCCGTCGATAGACTCGAGCGCCCTCGCTCCCGAGCGTAAGGAGCACGGCGGTCGGACCGATCTCCAGCCAGTGGGCGATCACGGCATCGGGCAAGCCGTCGCCGGTGAGGTACGCGAGGTCTTCCTCGCTCAGCTTCACCAGGTGCGACATCGCCACCCACCGTTCGAGCCGGTTCCGGTAGTCCGCGGCATCGGCGATCAGCGTCGGCCGGACATTCGGGTCGAACACGACGGTGAGGCGCCGGCGATGTGCCTCCACGAGGCGCGTGAAGCTGCCGGCTGAGGGCTCGGCCAGCAGGCTGACCGAACCGAACGCGAGGACGGCTGCCTCCGCCGGGAGGTTCGGCACGGGATCTGGGTCGTACAGGGTGTCCGCTGTCCCGCTGGCGAGGAAGACGTAGCTGTTCTCGCCGTGCTCGTGCTGGACGAAGGCCAAGGTCGATGGCGCGGGGTGGGAGAGCACGAACCGGGTGTCGATGTCGTTCGCTTCCAGGTGTTGACGCAAGCGCAGTCCGAACAGGTCCGTCGAGAGCTGGGTGACGTAGCCGGTGGCGGTGCCCAGCCGTGCCACGGCGACGGCGGTGTTCAATGGCGACCCGCCGCAGTACCCCTGGAAGCGGAGGTCGCCGATGCTCGCGAAGTCGATCAGCGCCTCGCCCGCGACCGCGACCCTCACCGCATCGCCTGGGCGTCGTCAAGGAAGGTGCGCTCGGCGTCCTGCGTGGCGGGATGGTCCAGCAGGGCAGGGAACAGGGAAGGCGGGACCGTGATCGCGCCTACGCCGATGTCCAACAGGGACAGGAAGTCCGATCGGGACCGAACGCTCGCGACGAGGAGGCGGGTCCCCGGGCCATAGCGGTCCACGAGCGCCTGCATCCGGGCGATCGTGGCCAGCGCCTCTCCGCCCTGGTCGCTCATCCGCCCGAGATACGGCGCCGCATAGGCCGCCCCGGTCATGGCCGCGAACGCCGCCTGTTCCGGTTCGTAGACCGCGGTGTAGGTCACCGGTACACCGCGCGCCGAGAGCCGACTGCCGGCCGCGAACCCCTGGCGCGTCGCGGGGATCTTCACAACGACCACGCCGGGTCCGGCCAGGGCGACCGCCCGCTCGGCATCGCGCAACATCCCGTCCTCGTCGGCGGAACCGACCTGGACATGGACCGCGTGTGCACCCCAGGCCAGGAGTCGTTCGAGGAGCGCGGGCAGCCGATCAGGCGAGACGCCCGCTTTGCGGAGGAGCGTTGGGTTCGTCGTGACGCCGTACACGAGGGGGTGGGGGAGGATCCCGGCGAGATCCTCGGTGTCCGCGCTGTCGACGTACAGGTGGAACGAGCGGTCCGTCACGGGGCCAGTATGGCCACTGCACGGGCCACGGTGACGGCGGCACCGGTTAGGATCGGCGCGGGTCCGTGGTCGAAGGACCCAGGTGCCGGGCAGACCCACCCGGACGGGCGAAGGAGGCAGACATGATCGGCGTCACCCTCGACCCGGGTGTGGCGATGGCCTTCCTGCGGTGACCGGCCGGTTGGTCGCGGCGGTCGACCTGGGCGCCTCGAGCGGCCGGGTCATGATCGGGCGGGTCGCACCGAACGAGATGGAGCTGATCGAGGTCCACCGCTTCCCGAACGACCCGGTGCGACTCCCGGACGGTCTCCACTGGGACATCCTGCGTCTCTACCGCGAGATCCTCGTCGGCCTGCGTCAGGCGACGCGCGCGGCCGACAACCTCGTCAGCATCGGACTCGACTCGTGGGGTGTCGACTACGGGCTGCTCGATGAAGCAGGAACACTGCTCGGCAACCCCTACCACTACCGCGACGGCCGGACGGCAGCGGGCGTCGATCCCGTCCACGACGTCATGTCGCACCAGCGGCTGTACGGACGGAACGGGCTCCAGTTCCTCCCGTTCAACACGGTCTACCAGCTCGCGGCGGCCCGCGGCTCCGTCGCGTTCGAGGCGGCCCGGACG
>DASYJV010000369.1:0-3445 GCA_035996105.1 Candidatus Limnocylindrales bacterium
AGGCCTCGATGATCCCCTCTGCCGCGTGACGGCCGATCCGGACGATGGGGTGGATGGTCGTGCCGTCCGGGGCGTAGTCAAGGACGCGCTGGAGCAGCCGACGAGCGTGCCGGGCGCGGGTGGCCCCTTCCGACAGGGGCATCCCCTCGGGGACTTCGACGATCCCCAGGGCCGACAGCTCGCCAGCTCGCCGGTCGAGCATGGCGGCACCGAGCCGGATCAGCTCCTCGGCCGTCATCGGATTGGCGACCGGGATGAGGATCCGCGCGGGGAGCGGCGCCTTCGAGATCACCGGGGCGTCGCCGCGGGCTTGGCTGCGGTGGCTGCGGGCTGTTTCGCCCCTGCCGCGGGCTTGACCGACTCCGCCTCGCGCCAGCGCGTGACCAGGTAGGGCTTCAGGAGCTCGAACTCGCGCGCCTGGCGTTCGACGCGCTCCTCGGCCTGATCGGTGGTCACGCTCCGGTTCTCGATGATGAAGCTGCCCACCCGCCCGAAGTAGATCGGGACGAGGGACGCGACCAGCGTCTCGAGCGATGGCTGCGGGTCGCGCGCTGCGATGATCAGGTCATAGACGACGCGGGCCCAGACATCGTCCGGGAAGTGGAATGCGGCGACCGCATCGGCCATCTCGAGCGTGGTGGCGGTCGTCGAGGCGACGTCGCCACCGAGTCCCAGCCGCGCCCGCGCGGCGTCCTCGAGCCGGCCGGCGTCGGCGGCGAGTTCCATGACGGTCTCGAAGGTGGCGGGCGCCAGCATCCGTGCCCACGTGTCCGCGAGCGTCAGTGACCCGGCGTTGAACTCGGACAGCAGGCGGAGGGTGTTCACCTCGAGCGGTGGCGGATCGATCACCCGCTCGAAGCCATAGGCCGGGATATCGTGGCTGCCCTTGATCCCCATCCAGTGCTCGGGATAGCGGTTGGCGAGCCGCAGGATGGTCCCGACGACCTGGCGGAACATCGGTCCGAGGTCCGAGCCGGGATCCTTGGGGTCGTGGATCTTGGCGCCCAGCCGGGTCTGGCAGACGGCGAAGCCGGCCGTGACCGCCGAGGTCGTCATCCAGATGTCGATGCCGAACTTGCTGATCTCCGGGGTCCAGTCATCGAGCTCGAGATAGTGCTTGACCAGGTCGCCCGAGACCCCGAAGTCACCGCCGATCGGCTGCCGGATCCGATGACCGTAGAGCGCCCGGGTCAACGGGTAGGTGACGGTGTTGGTGATCGTGCCGTCGTACTTGTAGCGCGCGTAGAGCGGCGCCACGAAGTCGTAGCCGCCCTTGAGGATGGGCCCCGCCAGCAGCTCGATCCATTCCGGGACGATGGAACGCAGGTCCGAGTCAACGACCACCAAGGCCTGGACCTGGAGTGCGTCGGCGATCTCGAAGATCGTGCGCAGCGCCGCGCCCTTGCCGCCGACGCCGTCGATCTCCGGGTACGTCAGGCTGACCCGCTCGAGTCGGTTGGTCGGACGGACGAGCAGGATCTGCTCGATGTAGTCGGGCGGCTCCGTCTCGACCACCACCCGGCCCGTCCCGTCGGGCGATCCCGCGTCCGAATTCACGACGACGGGATGCAGGTCGGGAAAGTACTGGACGAGACCGGCCTGGGCGGCGCGCACGACGTAGCCGATCGTCGCGGCGTTCTTGAAGCTCGGGATGCCGACCATGATGTCGGCCCGGCCGAGCCGCTCGATCTCCTGGCGGATGGCCGGTGTCAGCGTGGTTTTGGGCACGCCCGAAACCGTACCACCTCAGCGCGATGGCATCCCGGCGACGACCCAGTCCGGATTGGGCTGGCCGGGCAGGTAGCGGCTGTTTGCCGCCTTGTAGGTGACGCCGCCGAACCCCTGCGATCGCCATGAACCGAGCCAGGTCGCGATCGGGGGCCGCACGTAGGCCCCCTGCCGTACGACGTCTGATTCGATCAGGACGCCATCGAGCAGACGACGGCGCTCGAGCAGCGGGATGTCGAGCAGCGAGGTGTCGTCGAGCCACAGGAGGTCGATCGCAACGAAGGCGATCTCGTCGTCGGGGTCGAAGGTGTGCGCATCGAGCGCGTCCTCCTTGAGCTTGATGGTGTCCCTGGCGCGGTTCCGACGCAGGCCGAGCAGTCGGCCCATCGAGGGCATCTCGTCGGGCCACAGGCTGCCCTGCGCGCGCTGGGTCGCCTGCTTGGTCAGGAAGCCATCGAGCACGACCGCGGCGCCGCCGGCCGCCACCACCAGGCCATCCGCGATCGATCCCATCCGGGCGATCGGGTCGCCGGCGGCATCGACCAGCGTCGCGCCGGCATCGTCGACGGCGGCGAGGACACGGACCCCCGTCCACAGCGGCTCGATCAGGGGATCGTGGATCTTGTGCGGCGCGCGGTTCCCGTAGCGCTGCGGCCGCAAGGTCCGGAGCACCTCGCGGGTGACCGCCCGGGCGCCCGCGTTCGGCGCGGTCTCGTGCGTCATCGGCAGATCGTACCCCGCTGGCCGGCCCTATCATCGGCCGGTGACGAGCGGGCGCGGTCTGGCCGGGATGACGCCCACGGGCCGGGCGATCGTCCCCGCGGCATGGGCGCTGTACGACTTCGCGAACACGATCTTCTCATTCGCGGTCGTCTCCGGTGCGATCGGGCTCTACTTCGTCGATCGGTTCGGGTCGCGCGACGGGAACGCCCTGCTCTCGGTCGCGATCGTGGTCAGTGTCGGGCTCAACGCGCTGGTCTCGCCGATCCTCGGTGCCTTCTCCGATCGGGGCGTCGGGAGGATGCCGTTCCTGCTCTTCTTCACGGCGCTGTGCATCGGGGGCACGTTCCTCATCGCGGACGTGCCGCCGCTCCTCGGACTCGGGCTGTTCATCGTCGCGAACTTCGCCTACCAGGCCGCCCTCATCTACTACGACGCCTTGCTCAAGACGATCAGCGTCCCGGCGACCCGAGGCAAGCTGTCGGGGATCGGCACGGCGATCGGCTACTGCGGCACCGTCTTCGTCGGGCTCCTGATCTTCCTGCTCGACGTGCCGGTCGTCGATCGCTTTCGGGTCGCCGCGATCCTCTTCCTAGTCTTTGCCGTCCCGATCTTCGTCTTCGTGCGCGAGCCGCGGACCGCCGACCAGCGTGCCGTGTCGGCCGCGGACGTGCGCGATGCCTTCGGGCAGCTGCGGCGATCGATCGCCCACGCGCGCGAAGTCCCGGGACTGGGCCGATTCCTGCTCGGCCGATTCTTCTACTCGGACGCGGTCAACACCGTCATCGTCGTGATGAGTGTCGTGACCGTGCAGGCGATGGGCCTGTCGGCCCAGACCAGCGTGCTCGTCCTGCTGCTGCTCACGCTCGTGGCCATCGCCATGAGCTTCGTGTGGGGCTGGCTGGTGGACCGCCAGGGCCCCAAGCGGACCCTCATCTGGGTCCTCGCGTCATGGGCCGTCGGGCTGCTTCTGGGCGGGATCGCCATCGGGTTCGGA